>DAINPX010000053.1:0-12441 GCA_036743235.1 Melioribacteraceae bacterium | reverse complement strand
AAAAAATAAAAATATTTTATTATGCAGTTGAGATTTATTAAAAAATATTTTACTTTTGTAGTTACCAATTATGAAAACAATAAGTAAAAATAGAAAAACAAGCATTTTTACCACAATTATGTGGCACTAAAAATAAATTAAATGCACCTTTCAAAAAAGGGTGCATTTTTTTTTGATATGATGATAAACGATCTTATTAAGTATTATGAAAATCGCGTTCCCAAAGGTATGTCTTGGGAAAAAGATAATGTCGGACTTCAGATAGGAAGTTTGAATAAACCTTTTAAAAATATTTTAGTTTGTTTAGAGCTTACCTCCGACTCCTTACAGTTTGCCATTAATAATAATTGTAATTTGATATTTACTCATCATCCTTTCCTTTTTACACCTCTTAAAAATATTAATACAGATAAAGATAGCGGTAAAATAATTTCGTTGGCAATTAAAAATGACATTACCGTATATTCATCTCACACTAATTTAGATTTTGTTAAAGGAGGAGTAAGTTTTGAGCTTGCAAAAAGGCTTAAACTTCAAAATCTCAAATTCCTTTCAAATTTTGAAAAAAATCAATACAAAATATCTGTATTTGTTCCCGAAAGCTATGTTGAAATTGTCTCTAAAGGAATTTTTGAAGCAGGTGGCGGAATTATTGGAGATTATGAAAATTGCAGCTACAGGGTTAAAGGCGAAGGGACATTTAAGGGGAACGAAAATACAAATCCTACCATTGGCACTAAACAAATTTTAGAAAAAGTTGACGAAATTAAATTAGAAATAATTGTAAATAGGTGGGATTTAAATAAAGTTATTTATTCACTTAAACAAACACATCCTTACGAAGAACCCGCATATGATATAATTCCGTTGGAAAATAAGAACGAAAACCACGGTGCCGGTGTAATCGGTACTCTTTTGCAACCTATAAATTTGAATAGTTTTTTTGAATTAATTAAAAGTGAGCTAAATTTAGATGGTTTTCGCTATACAGTCGGTAAAGATAAGCCGATTGAAAGAGTAGCGGTTTGTGGCGGAAGCGGTAGTGATTTATTAAACGAAGCAATTTTGCAAAAAGCAGATGCTTTTATTACTGCAGACATAAAGTATCATACTTTTCATGATGCAAAAGGAAAAATTACTTTAATAGACGCCGGGCATTACGAAACTGAAATATTTGGCTTAAACACCATTAAAAACATAATTTACAATTACTTTGATGAGTATTCAATTAATACTGAAGTATTTGAATACTTTGATACCAACCCGATAAAGTTTTATTATAATATAGGAGAGAAATAAATTGATAACAAGACTAACATCGCTGTACGAGTTACAACTTGTTGACGAACAGCTTGACGAGTTAGAAGAATTACGAGGTGATTTACCCTCAGCCGTAAATGAGTTAACCGGCACAATTAATGGTCTAAAAAACTCGGTTGATGCAAAAGAAAAAGAAAAACAACTTGCAAACGATAAACAATCTGTTAATGAAGAAGAAAAAACAAGATTATCGGAAAATTTAAAACGCTACAAAGCTCAATTATATCAAGTTAGAAATAATAAAGAGTATGATGCTTTAACTAAAGAAATTGACAGTACCGAAGAATTGATAAAAAAACTTGATACCGAAAATTTACAGTTAACAGAACTAATTATTAAATTAGAAGATGAAATAAAAAGCGTTACTCCGCAACTTGATACTTTATTGGAAGATTTAAAAGTAAAAGAAGCGGATTTAAAACAAATTATTAAAGCTAACGAACGCGAAGAACAAAAATTACGCGAAGTTAGAGATAAAATTGTTGAAAAAGTAAAAAAACCCGACTACGCTACTTATACCCGAATAAGAAAAGCCAAAGGCGGACGCGCTGTCGTTCCTATTGTAAGAGGAAGCTGTGATGGTTGCCATAATATTATTCCTTCGCAAAGACAAATAGAAATTAAATCTAATAAAAGAATATTTAACTGCGAAGCTTGTGGTAGAATTATAATTTCGCAAGAAATAGCCGAAGCTGTTTCAAGTAAATAATTTGTTTAGTGCCTTTTGTATTTTGCGGTTTTATAAAGCCGCAAAAACAAAGACACTAATACTTTTATCTACATTCCGATATTTAAGAAAGGGAGCACTTTAAACGGAGCCGGGTTGGATTTTACAACATTAATCAATCCAATTTGAATTCCGCTTAACGATTCTGCTATATTAACCAACCCAATTGAAATACCTGCCTGAGCACCCATAAATTTATTAAGCCCCGAAATTGAAAAACCCGAAAAATTTGTAACTTTGGTAATACCAATAGTGGTATTAAAACCCCATAAGTTTTCACATTCCGTTCTATATCCGTTAAAAGTTATTCCGCCAATACTTTCATTTGCTATAATTCCGCCTAAAGACATATTTAATCCTGTAATATTTGTATTAGTTACCAAAGCCCCTATTCCAAAATTAATACCGGTAATATCACCTTTACATACCGTAGCAATTCCTCCAATGTTAATACCCGTTATATTACCGCCCGAAACATTAGCAATTCCACCAATATTAATACCTGTTAAGTCACCTCCGGATACATTAGCAATTCCGCCAAAATTAATTCCGGTAACATTTTTGCCGGTAACCAAAGCAATTCCGCTTACATTAACTCCGGTTAAATTACCGTCCGAAACTGTTGCCAATCCGGCAAAATTTATTCCCGTTAAATCATCGTCCGTAATTATTGCCAAACCGCTTAAATTAATACCGGTCATATTTTTACCGCTAATTAACGCCAAAGTACCGTAGTTTAAACCTGTCATATTATTTTCGGCTATTGCTGCAACAATCCCAAATTGAAAGCCGGTTAAATTTCCCGCAGAAGGAGCAATTCCTAACGAAACACCATTTACATTAGATCCTGAAATATACTTAGGAGACCATAAAGTTATATTAATTCCGTTAATTGTATTAATACCGCACTCTGATGTATTAATTCTAATTCCCGTAAAATTTGCCGAATTACCAAAACTTAGCCCCCAGTTTGAACCGGGTAAGTTTAATGCTGCATCGGAACAGTCTTCCATATCATAATCGCTTTCTATCATATTTGAAAATTCAAATTCGGGAATTTCAATATTTACTGCTTGCGAACTATCTTTTTGTGCTTTAACATTTACAATTATCAATAAAAATAAAAATAATGATAAATAATATTTGCTCATAATAAACCTAAAAATAATTGTTTAGTATTAAGACGGTATTATCGTTAAAAAAGTTACAAAAAAAGAAGTGATAAGGTATAAATCTTCTCTGTTTTAATTCGGAATTATTATGATACAATAAACATAATGCTAAGTCGCTTTAATTTTAGGTTAGCCATTTATGTTTTAATGTAAAATAATTCGGTTTTTAGCTTTAATAATTTAGCATTAAATTTGCATGCGTATCACTAAGCAAATTATAACATTCAACTATATTTTCTTCGGTAGTTCGTAAACCCGAAATAACAACGCGTATAACAAATTTTCCGTTAATTACAGTATGCGATAAAAATACTTTGCCAGTTTTATTAATTTCATCCATTAATTGTGCATTAAATTTATTTAATTCTTCGTTTGAAGAAACTTTGTTGTTTATTCCTATAATACAAATTGTAGTAAGCCTTACGGGTGCAATAATTTTGAAATTAGGATTGTTATTAATTAAATTTACAAATAGTTTTGCCAATCTAAAATGCTCATTAATTCTATTTTTTATTCCCTCAACTCCAAAATAGCTGATAATAAACCAAAGTTTTAACGCTCTAAATCTTCGCCCCAACTGAATGCCATAATCCATAAAATTAGTAACCTTATCATCAACGCTTGTTTTTAAGTACTCGGGAATAATTGAAAAGGCATCTTTTAATATTTGTTTGTTTTTAATATACAACAAACTTAAATCAACCGGCGTAAACATCCACTTATGAGGATTAATAACTATAGAATCGACCAAAGAAATATCTTTTAATAAAAATTTATACACATCGGTAATTGCCGCAATACCTGCATGAGCAGCATCCGTATGTATCCAAATATCATAATTTTTTACTATATTATAAACACCAATTATATCATCAATAGATGTAACGCTTGTAGTACCAATTGTAGGAACAACAGCCATAGGTATTAATTCGTTTTGTATATCGGTTTCAATACTATTTTTTAATTCTTCCAAATTAATTTCAAATTTATCATCAGTGCTTATTTTTCTTATTTTACGCACACCCAGTGCCAAACATGCTTTTTCTACGGATGAATGAGCATGTTCGGAACAATAGACTGTAAATTTATTAATATTTAAATCATGATCATTATATTTTTGAAAAACTTTTTCTCTTGCCGCAGCCAATCCATGGAAAGTACTAACCGATGCCGTATCGTAAATTATTCCCCAAAACATCTCGGGCAGCCCTAACATCTTTTTCATCCAATTAATAACAACAATTTCAAGTTCGGTATTTATAGGAGATGATTTCCAAACCATTCCGTTAGTATTTAATGTTGCCGAAAGCAATTCAGCCAATATTCCCGGCGCCGAAGATGTTGAATTAAAATAAGCCATAAAGCCGGGGTGATTCCAATGTGTTGCGTTCTTAAGTATTTTGTCATCAATACTATCTAATAATTCGTTAAAATTTACCGGATTATTTGGCGGAGTATCGGAAAACAAATTAAAACAACTTCCGGGCGTAATATTTGGAAGAACCGGATATTTGTTTATATTTTCCAAATAATTTGAAACTATAGCAATTAGTTTATCTGCAAAAATTTTAAATTCGGTTACCGGCATATCTCCTAAATTAAAGTCTTCCATGTTACACCTAAATAATTATTAGTTTTTATGAATATTTATAAAAAATTAAAATTTAATCTAATAAAAAATATTATTAAATTGCAGGTCTAAATTATAAATATTAGGGAATAGATGAAAGAGTTACGCGAAAAAATTAACACTCTGGATGAAAATCTTTTGGCACTATTGGCAGAAAGAAGACAACTAAGTTTAGAAGTAGTAAAATATAAAGAGAAAACCGATAGCCCTATTAGAGATAAAGAAAGAGAAGAGGAGTTATTAACAGCTTTAATATTAAAAGGTAAAAAGTTAGGTTTAGATGCCAATTATATAACCAAAATATTTTACGAGATAATTGACGATTCGGTTAGGTTACAAAACAGCTATCTTACAAAGTTTGAAGTTCCGCAATATAAAGGTCAAAAGATAATAAAAACAGCTATACAAGGAATTGAAGGCTCTTACAGTTCGCTTGCTGCTCAAAAGTTTTTTGCAAAAGAAAATGCCGATTTGGAATTTATAAGCAAACAGACTTTTGACGAAGTTGTTCGTGCTGTTGAAAACGGAGAAGCCGATTATGCTATGTTACCTATAGAAAACACAACCAGCGGCGGTATTAACGAAGTTTACGATGCATTATTACATACTACTTTATATATTGTAGGCGAAGAAAAATTTCATGTAAAACATTGTTTGGTTGCAACCGAAGAAACCCCAATAAACCGAATAAAAAAAATATATGCTCATGTACAGGCAGTTGCCCAATGCGGAAAGTTTTTAGCAACATTACCTCATGTAAAAATTGACTATTACCCCGATACTGCAATGTCGGTTCAACGCGTTAAAGACGATAACAACCCCGAGTTTGCTGCAATTGCAAGCGAAGAAGCTGCAAATATTTTTGGGTTAAAAATTATTAGAACCAACATTGCAAACCAACAAGAAAATTATACTCGCTTTCTGATTGCTTCCAGAAAACCGATTGATGTGGACTTACGTATTCCTTGTAAAACTTCTATTGTTATGGCAACCGATCAAAAACCGGGCTCTTTGGTTGATGCTTTGCTTGTTTTTAGAAAACATCACGTAAATTTAACCAAGTTGGAATCCCGCCCTATTTTAGGTAATCCTTGGGAGGAAATGTTTTATTTAGATTTTGAAGGGAATGTTAAAGACCAAAATATTCAAGAAATGTTAGATAACTTGGGTAGATTTACAAGATTGTTTAAAGTTCTCGGTTCCTATATATCACCCGATTTAGAAAGAATAAAACTTGATTTTGGTAATATCCATTCAATTGGTAGTGAAGAAGATACGGATATATCTGTTGAAGAAGATACGACTATAACCGAAGAAATAAAACAAACCGAATTAAAACCAAAAAAATCTAAAAAAAGTTATAAAGTAGCTAGCCGTGATTATAAAAAAGAAGATACTATTATAAAAGTTAAAGGTCTTGAAATTGGCGGTAATTCGTTTGTTGTTATTGCCGGTCCTTGTTCGGTTGAATCGGATGAACAAGTTATGCAATGTGCATCGCACCTTAAAGAAACCGGTGGACATATTTTAAGAGGCGGCTGTTTTAAACCTCGTACTTCTCCTTATAGCTTTCAAGGTATGGGATTTGAAGGACTTTCAATATTAAACGAAGCGGGCAAAATATATGATATGCCCATAATTACCGAAGTACTTGCCCCCGAGCAACTTACCGAAGTAGCTAAATATAGCGATATTATTCAAATAGGTGCTCGTAACATGCAAAATTTTGCGTTACTAAAAGAAGTTGGACGAACTCATAGACCTGTTTTATTAAAACGTGGGCTAATGTCTTCAATTGACGAATTACTTAATGCAGCCGAGTATATTTTAAGTCAAGGAAATAGACAGGTTATATTATGCGAAAGAGGAATAAGAACTTTTGAAACCGCTACCAGAAATACTTTAGACTTAAGTGCCGTACCCGTTTTAAAAGAATTAACCCACTTGCCTATTATTGTTGACCCTTCGCATGCATTAGGACAAAGGAATTTAGTTATTCCGTTGGCAAAAGCCGCTAAAGTTGTTGGGGCACACGGTATTATGATAGAATTTCATCCCGATCCCGATAACGCTAAAAGTGACGGAGAACAATCTTTAACGTTCGATCAGTTTACTGATATGATGTTTGAGTTAAAAAAATTATAAACTAACTTTGTATTGTATATAAGTTATAAAGTAGGATGTATTTTTATTTGTAAATGTTAATCCGTAATTAAATCCAAACAATACGGCATTTGATTGCGGATTTTGTTTATCTAATTTAATACCTAAAGCAGCAGTTAAATTGATTCCATGGTTTATGCTGCTTTCAAATTCGTAAACTTTATCGGATAAAAATAAATACCCAATTGATTCTTCAAAATATATATTTTCGTCAATCTGTTGATTAATTAAACCCGAAATTGCAAAAGCAGTAATATAAGAATAGTATTTTGTGCTACTGCTTGGGAAAAAATATTTACTGTTTTTTACCCAAATAAATTCCGTTTTAATATCTGCCCCTTCAATAATTTGAAAAGGAAACTGAACACCCCCCATAAATCCAAAACTTGAAATATCTGGAATATTACCCGATAAAAATCCGTAACCCACAGATCCAAATATTTTTACATCACTTTGTGCATACAAATTAAGTGATAAAAAAAACAATAAAATTACAATTCGTTTTTGTAATAGCATGTTAGCCAAAAAGTATTGGTTTGAGTATTAGTATATATTACCCTATGTTTAACATGTTTGGGAATAATTATATAGTCCCCTTCACTAAGCTCAATTACATTTCCGTCTTCAAATTGCAACTTAGCATTTCCTTTTAACAACAATACAAATTCGTCTTCATCTTGGTCATACCAATATTCGTTAGGGGTAACATGTCCGTAACTGATAATTCTTTCAAGTCTAAAACCTTTCTGTTTAATGATATCCTCAAAATACTCGTTTACCAAATTAATTTTATCGGTGTTATAAATATTTTTAATTTCAATCATATTAAAACGCCTCCCCAATTCCCAAATGAAGTTGAAAAGTATCGGACATTATTTTTTTTGTAAAAAAACTTCTTCTATCGGAAGGATCATAAAATTTAAAACCAAAATCAAGCCTAATAGGTGCAAAATCAGAATAATATCTTAAACCAAATCCTATTGCAACGGCTACTTCATCAACTTGTACTTGCTTAAATTTATTCCATGTATTTCCAAAATCGGCAAATATTGCCGTACCCACTTGTCCAAACATTCTTAGACGAGCTTCAATTGACCCTTCCAGCTGACAGAAGCCGCCCGGAGTAACACCTTTAAACAAAAAAGCTTCAAAATCTTCGTTGGTTGTATTTGTTAAATCAAAATTTGTCTCTTGTGGAACAAGTTCACGACTTTGCCATCCTCTTAACGAGTTGCTACCGCCTGAATAAAATCTTCTGTTTAATGGAATTAAAGATACATCTCCTCTGTATGCAAAAACATAACCAGCACGAAGTTTTACTCCTATTACATTTTGTTTGGAATTAAACAACGATTGAAATGCCGAACCCGTAAACACGGTTTTGAAATAACCCGTTGATTTTTCATTATATCCCAATATTTTACTAAACAAATATGGTACTAAATTTCCGTCTTCCAAAATTATTGATAAATTATATCCTTGAGTAGGAAAGAAAAAATTATCTGTATGGTTAGATCCAAAATCAAATCCGATAACTGCGTTAGTAGAACGAATACTTTTATCTGTTTGATCTTTTAACAATTCCCCAACAATTACCAATGCGGAATCTTCTTTAACATTTAAGTTGTTCATTATTAACGATGTAAAAGCGTCAATTATATACTGTTTTCTATATATATAACTGGAATGCTCCCAATTTAAATAGGTTGTAAAAGATGTTAAAAACACTTTTCGGGGCAATTCAAAGTTCAGGCTTAATTTTGCTCCGTAAAGAGTAGCGTTATACTCTGCTTTTCGCTTCTGTATTGTTAAATAGTTTTCCAACTTAGTATTTATCGGCTGACCAAAAACGAACGGTTGTTCTAAAATTGCCCGAACATCCGTATAACCATAAACTGTAGTATCGTTTATTGAAGGATGAGTTATAAACTCCGTTATACTTTGTGCAGCAGCCGAAGTGCTTAATGTTAATTTTCGTGCTCCGCCCAAAAAGTTTTTACGCGTATATCCTAATCCAAAACCTAAGTTAAATACGTTATCTTCGTTATTTATAATTATTTCGGGCGCCAACTCGTGTAATAATCCAATATCGGTAAAAATATTTAATGGTACTTTATTACCTGAAGTATCCGAGACTATACCCGTAATTACGGCAGAATTAAATAAATTTGTTCTGTATAAACGAACTTGCGCCTTTTGAATATCAAAAAAACTATAATACGAATCCGTTTTAATTGCAGCTACTTCTTTAACTAATTCCTCTTCAACCAAATCTTTTCCCAAACCGGCTTTTTCCACCCTAATTTCGTTTACTTTATATCTATTTCCTAAGGTAAATTCAATAGTAACATTTACAGTATTTTTTATTGTATCAATAACAACCAACGGAGCACCTATTGTATTTACAAGCATATAACCGTGATCGCGACAAAATGTTAAAATACTATTCTTTTTCTCATCAATCAGTTTACCCGAAAATGGTTTGGTAGTATCAACTAAAGCAATATTTTTTACGGTTTCCAAAAATTCATAAGGTAACTCATCTAATCCGCTAAATTTAAATGAATTTAAAATTGCCGGTATCCCCTCATCAATTATGTAGAAGATTGCAGCGGTATTATTAATAGTATCTATTTCGTATTTAGAGCTAACTTTTGCCTTAAAAAATCCGTTTGAAAAATAAAAATCGCGAATTGTTTCTTGATCAGGTATTAATAAGGCAGGATCAAAAAATACCGCTTCTTCTCCAAAAGACGTATATTTTTGTAATGTTTGCGAAAACCATCCGGGTGATTCTTTTGCGGCTACCGTAGTTTGAAGTACCTGAGTAGATATTTCGGTATTGCCTATAAATTGAACACTTGTAAGTTCATATTTACCTTTTTCTATTAACTGGGCTTTTACTTTATAACTAAACAAAATTAGCCAGAAAAAGAATATATATGTAAAAACTTTTTTAATTAACAATAGTTACCTTAGTGCCTATTTTTATTATTTTGTCAAGTTCATCCATCCCTTCATCGCAAATGGCAATAGAACCGTTCGTCCAATTAAATGCAAACGGAAGGTTTTTAAATATTAAATTAAATCTGCCTACCCCGTGTATTCCTATTTCCTCTGTTATCTCGGAATCAATATAACTGCAGTTTCCGTTTTTAACAACTTCCAATAACTTAGTGAACAATGTTCTATCAATTATTTTTTTTCTGTAAGCTTCGGTAATATCTATTTCGTTTGGGTAATTAATTTTAAAGAACTTATAAAATTTACTTAAAGAATCTTTATTACAAATTTTATACACTCCGGTAGGCGTAATATAATCTCCCTTTTTAACTTTTTCCGGCTTAAGGTTTTTACCAAATACCGCACGGTAACTTTTAACAAGAACCGTATCAGTATATAATTCAAGTCTAAATTTACTTTTACGTACTAAGATACTAACATTTTCCAGCTCGGAAATATTTTTCTCTTGCATCGCTTCTTGTAAAGTGACTTCTCTAATATTTAATAACATTCCGTAAGCAAGCATGCCGGCAAAAAATAGAAATATTCCGCCGCTTATGTAAATAATATTGCGTAACAAATTGAGTAATATATATAATTAAATTATCAAAAACATCAATTAAGACGCAAAATAGAAAATTAAGTTTGGTATTATTGTAAAGATTTTAAATAAGCCTGATAACTTTTCCATCCGGGGCACCATTTTGTATGCCAACGCCATAATTTAGCCCAAAAAGTATTTGGTTTTTCTTCGGCTTTTTTTCTAAAATCGCAACTTTCACATTTGTGGTCCATATATCATTTACTCGTTTTATTAATAAATATATAAATATAACCTGCAAACAATAGCGACATAATTAATTGAATATAAACCGGAGTACTAAATAAATTACCGTTAATAACACCAATACTTATCATAAAGTATTTTGCAACGTAATAAATAGCCTTGCTAACAATAATAGAAGAAAAACCGGCAAAAAACAGATTTTTCACCTTCTTTTCTAAAAATACAAACAATAAAACATTTATTAACAATTCGCTTAGTATTAAACCGCTTTTAGCAAAAACCGGGTGTCCGGAAATTAAAAAAGAAAATAACGGAAGTGTAATTGCCAAAAGTATGGCATTTTCCTTTTTTGTATGCACTAACGATAATAGTATTAATATTCGCATCGGGTCAATATAATATAGCGGAAATGAAAATAAATGAGATATAGCGGGTAAAAAATAAACAACCGATACAGCTGCAATATTAAAAACAGAAGAAAAAATTACATCTTTTTTGTCTAAATCAAGTTTTATTGTTTCCATAACAAACCTATATTTTACTAACATAAAAAATACCACTATTTTTATCTTTTTGCAATAAAATAGCTGAATTTTTATTTAATTTTTATTATATTTATTCCAAATTATTAAGGTTGTTATGAAACGTCGCGATTTTATTAAAACAGGCTTTGCCGGTGCAATAGGCACTTTGGCTTTAGGTAATACTACAGATTTAATCGGTAAAATATCATCTTTTTCTCCTTCTCCTTACAATTTGGTTGCAGTAAAAGGCGGTTTGCCCGATAAAATGTTTGATATGGCTATTAATAGCTTAGGCGGAATGTCAAAATTTGTTAAAAAGGGACAGCGCGTAGTTGTAAAACCAAATATCGGTTGGGATGTATCACCCGATAGAGCAGCCAATACAAACCCTTTATTGGTTAAACGAATTATTGAACATTGCTTAAATGCCGGAGCTAAAGAAGTTTTGGTTTTTGATAATACTTGTGACGAATGGACACGTTGTTATAATAATAGCGGCATTGAACGTGCAGTTAAAGATGCCGGAGGTAAAATTGCACCCGGCAATACCGAAAGTTACTATCAAAAAGTAACGGTTAATAAAGGTAAACGCCTTACAAGTGCTAAAGTACATGAAATTATATTAAATGCAGATGTTTTTATTAACGTTCCTATTCTTAAAAACCATAGCAGTGCCAAACTTACAATGGCTATGAAAAACCATATGGGTATTGTTTGGGATAGAGGATTTTGGCATAGAAACGACTTACACCAATGTATAGCAGACTTTTCGAGCTACAGACTACCGGATTTAAATATACTTGATGCTTATAACGTAATGATGCAACACGGTCCACGCGGCGTTGGAAAAGAAGACATTGTAAAAATGGAATCTCTTCTAATTTCTACAGATATTGTTGCCATTGATGCAGCCGGTGCAAAACTGTTTGGGCTTAACCCAAGCGATATACCCTATATTAAAATTGCCAATGATATGGGATTAGGAACCATGAACCTTGATAAACTTAATATTAATAGATTAAAAGTTTAGTTTAGTTCCCTGTTTTAGTAGTATCTCTTGTTTTTAATAAGATTCTATTTTATGAAAGTTATAATATTTCTTTTTACTTTTTTTC
>DAINPX010000052.1:7778-12546 GCA_036743235.1 Melioribacteraceae bacterium | reverse complement strand
AATTCAAACTTAACATAATAATTTCCGGGGGTTAAACCTGTAAAAGCATAAATTCCGGTGTTGGACGTTTGAGTAGTAGCCAACAATTGATTGCTTCCGTTATATAATTTAACTGTTACATTAGCAACACCCGATTCATTTGCATCTTGAATACCGTTTTTATTTAAATCCAAAAATACTTTATCGCCTAATGCAGCAGGTGTAATAGGATCGCAATCAGGACCCGGTATATTACCATAATATTTACCTTGTCCGGCTTTTACCCCTGCTTCAACCGTAGAAACGGGATATATACCTCGTAACGTAAATGTAAATGTTTTTGTACCGTTAATTGAAACAGGAACGTCCCATTTAATTCCATAAATTCCTAAAGTAGGGTCTGTATTAACTTCGTAATTATAGTTTGAAGAAATTACTTGATGCCCTGCACATAAAGCAACTACCCAATGCGAAAGATCTTTTCCGCTTCCGTCACCGGTTACTTTGTAACTAAATGTTGTTGTATTTGCTTGGTAGTTATATGTAACTCCCAGATAATCTATTTGATAATCACCTATTTTTTGAGCTTGTAGTTCGGTTAAGCCAAATACTACAAAAACCCATAAAAAGATGAAATTAAAATGGAAATGATTTTTAGTCATTTTCTTCCCCTTATTTAATTAATTAATATAATTTAATTATAATATCATATTATATGCCACTTAAAACACCCTAAAAATTTACGTTATTTCATGTTTTCCATTACAATACATGTATCATATTTGGAATTGTGTATCATAACGAGGCATATCTCTAAATACTTATTTGTTTATTTATTATCGAAAATTTTTTAAATATTTTTAGTTATAAATTCAGGCTAAAGACGACAGATTACAGATGATAGACAATAGGCATATAGCTTTTTCGCAGTTAATAACCGGTAAGCAAACTTAAATAGTGTTAAATGTTAAGTGCTAAATGTTAAATAAATTATTTTGAGTAAATGGAGGTTTTACAACTTTTCGCTGTCAATTATTGATTGTTACAGAACCAGGAATTGCAGGAAATTACAGGAAGGGCAGGAAATAACCAAATATTTGAGAAGTTTTTCTACTGCTTTTCTTTATTTTCTCCTGTCATTCCCGGTTCAACGTAATGCTAATGGTTAAATTCAGATTTCTGGCCATTGAAGTTAGATTTAAGACTATAGATTTTAAACTTGAAAACAAGAAGGACTTAAACCTTTTTGTAGATTAATAAATAGTCCTTCCCTTAACATCTTTTAATAGTTCGCCAATTCTTAATTTATCCCCAACCTTGTATAACAAATTCCTCTATTGGTCTTCTTTGTCTTTCTGCAATTTCACGTGTTCGTAAGTCTTCCGGTAATTTATCGGGACTATCTAAATAACCTAAAGATATTACACAAACAGGTTCAATATTTGTTGGAATATTAAAATTATTTACTAAAATCGAACTTTCAAATCCCCCCATAGGATGACCGTAAATATCGCTATTAAAAGCAGCCAACAATAAATTTTGATTTGCACTTCCTGCATCATAAAAATAATATTTATTTTCTTTATCGTTATAATCAAAAGTTTTTTTGGCTAAACTTACTACCAAAACGCTTGCGTTTTTTGCCCATTGTTTATTAAAAGGAACAAGCGAATCTAAAATTTTATTAAATTTTTCCGTTCCGTTATAAGCATATAAATAAAGCCAAGGTTGTTCGTTCATGCTGCTGGGTGCCCATCTTGCAGCTTCAAAAAGTTCTAATAAAACGTTCTCTGGTATTTTTTTATCTGAATATGAACGAGGGCTTCTTCTGTTATAAATTGCTTCTGTTATACTTTTCATAATTTTTCTCCTATTTTTGTTATAGAAGTAAAAATAGGTTTTATAAGTTCCAAAAACAATTATTTAAGTTACAGTTAATAATTTATTTTGTCTCTAAATCGCTTAATTTCCTTAATAACCATATTTGGATTTGGCGAACCGATTGTAATTTTGTTTTTTAGAGACTCTTCAACTTCCAACAATTTATAAACATCATTATCAAATTTATCGCAAAAACCCTTAAATTCGGGCAAACTGATTTTATAAAAAGCAATTCCGTTTTCCTCGCTAAATTTTACTATATTGCCAATAATTGTGTGTGCTTCTCTAAACGGAATTCCTTTTTTAACCAGATAATCTGCTAAGTCGGTAGCAAAAATAGAACTATGGTTTAACTCAAAATTAAATCTATTTGTATTAAAACGTGCGGTTTTAATCATTTTAGAAAAAATTGATAATGAATTAATATATGTATCGTAACTGTCAAATACCGGCTCTTTATCTTCTTGCAAATCGCGGTTGTAACTTAACGGTAATCCTTTTAATGTTACTGCCAAAGATAAATAATTACCATAAATTCTTCCGCATTTCCCTCTTATCAGTTCTGCCATGTCAGAATTTTTTTTCTGTGGCATAAGAGACGAGCCGGTTGTAAATTTATCGGAAAGAGTAATAAAACCCCATTCGTAAGTACTCCATAATATTATTTCTTCGGCAAATCGGCTTAAGTGCATTCCACCTATTGCAACCGCATTTAAAAAGTCCAATAAAAAATCTCTATCGGCAACAGTATCTAAAGCATTTAAAGAAACATTATTAAAACCTAATAGTTCTGCCGTTTTGTTTCTATCCAACGGCAAAGTAGAGCCTGCCAATGCACCTGCCCCCAGCGGATTTATATCGGTTTGGTTATAACAAAAACTAAACCTATTTTTGTCTCTTTCCAACATCTCTACATAAGATAACATGTGATAAGCAAGCGAAATTATTTGAGCACGCTGCAAATGTGTATATCCGGGAATTATTGTTTCAGTATTATTTTCGGCAATATCCAAAAGTATTATCTGAAATTTACTTATCTCCTTTATTATTTCCGTAATTGCCTTTTTTAACCATAAACGTAATGCAGTTAAAACTTGGTCGTTTCTACTTCTACCCGTATGTAATTTACCCGCAACAACACCAACTAATTCAGTCAACTTATTTTCTATAGCAGAATGAATATCTTCGTATTTATTTTTTTCTATTACCCACTCGCCTGATTTATACAAACTTTCAATTTGCTTTAAACCTTTTATTATAATTTTCGATTCTTCTTTGCTTATTATTCTTGCAGAAGAAAGCATAGTCACATGGGCTATGCTTCCTTTAATATCTTCAAAGATCAGTCTTTCGTCAATGCTTAATGAAGAAGAAAAATTTAATGCTTTTTCATCCAATTTTTCTTTAAATCTGCCTCCCCAAAGCATTAAGCAACTTCCCTTTTGTTTATTATTTCATTTTTTACAATCGACATCGTTTTATAAGGCAATCCGTAAATTGTCATAAAACCCGTGCTTGCTTTATGGTCAAATTTATCGTCTGCCGTATAGGTGGCAAGTTCCATATTATACAAACTATATTCCGATGTTCTTGAAGCAACAATAACATTACCTTTATAAAGTTCTAAAACAACTTCTCCGGTAATATTTTCTTGCGTATTATCCACAAATGAGGTTAACGCTTTAAATAACGGGGTAAACCATAAACCGTCATAAATCATATTTGCAACTTTGTTGGATACGTCTTGTTTAAATCGGAAAGTTTCTTTATCCATTATTAATTTTTCAAGCTCGTAATGAGCTTTGTGTAATAAAGTTGCACCGGGTGCTTCATATACTTCTCGCGATTTTATTCCCACTACCCTGTTTTCAATCATATCAATTCTGCCAATACCGTTTGCACCGGCAATTTTATTTAAAGTTTCAAGCAATTTTACCGGTTCAAGTTTTTCGTCATTTACCTTTACGGGAATTCCTTTTTCAAAATAAATTTTTACAAGTTGACTTTTTTCGGGTGCATTTTTAGGGCTAACCGTTTTTTGATATACATCTTCGGGTGGAGAAACGCTCGGGTCTTCCAACACACCACACTCAATAGCTATACCCCATAAATTTTCATCTATTGAGTAAGGGCTATCTTTTGTAACTTTAACCGGAATTTTATGTTTTTCCGCATAGTCCATCTCCTCTTCTCTGCTTTTAAATTCCCAATCGCGTAAAGGGGCAAGAATTTCGATATGAGGAGCCAATGTCTGAATTCCTACTTCAAATCTAACTTGGTCGTTCCCTTTTCCCGTACAACCGTGTGCAATTGCATCACAGCCTTCGCGGTTAGCAATATCTACCATCATTTTGGCAAGTAAGGGTCTGCCAATTGCCGTAGCCATAGGATATGTTCCTTCATACAAAGCTCCGGCTTTTAACGCAGTCCACAAATAGTTTGTTACAAATTCGTGACGTAAATCTAATATAACGGCTTTTGAAGCCCCTGTTTTTATCGCCTTTTCTTCCAAGCCTTCCAATTCGGCGGTTTGACCCAAATTTCCCGTTGCCGTTATTATTTCCGCATTATACTTTTCAGTAAGCCATTTTACCATTACGGAAGTATCTAAACCTCCCGAATATGCTACAACTATTTTTTTTGCCAATTTAAATTTCTCCTATTCTTTTTTTGGTGGCTGATTTAACATTAAATCCTTAACTATTTGAACAATTTTAGGAATATGTACGTGTGAACTGGGAATAATTAACACCGTATCATCTCCGCCTACCGTTCCCATAATTTCGGGTTGGTTTAATCTATCAATGTGATATGCAACACCTTGTGCCCTTCCTGCCAAAGTGCGTACAATAACCATTGATTCGTTTTGCTGTACAAATAAAATTTCAAAGCTAATAAGTTTGGATAT
>DAINPX010000052.1:0-7678 GCA_036743235.1 Melioribacteraceae bacterium | reverse complement strand
TATCACCGGACGTACCGACAACTATACCTTCTTCTAATAATGAACAGGCAATTGATTTTGCGGATATTCCTTCAATAAATTCAATTCCTATCATTAAACCGCGTCCGCGTATAGTTTTAATTTTTTTAGTAATTGAATTTAATTCTTTTTTGAAATAATTTCCAATTTTTTGTATAAAAATTAGTTTTTCATCTGTTAATAAGTCAAAAACTACGTTTGAGGCAGCAATTGAAATAGGATTTCCGCCAAAAGTTGAGCCATGGGAACCGGGTGTAATATACTTTGCAACTTCCTCGCTACAAACAACAGCACCCAAAGGTAGCCCGTTTGCTATCCCTTTTGCCATTGTTATTATATCAGGATTTATTGCTTCCCACTGATATGCAAAATGTTTTCCCGTTCTTCCCATTCCCGATTGCACTTCATCAACTATTAATAACAAGTTATATTTATCGCAAAACTGCTTTAGACCTTTTAAATACCCATCTTCGGGCATAATTATTCCGCTTTCTCCTTGTATAGGTTCAACCATTACGGCAACTACGTCAGGATTGTAAAAGTTCTCCAACACTTCCAAATCACCATACGGTATATATTTAAAACCTGGCGTTAAAGGATAAAATCCTTCCCAAAGTTTATATTGACCGCTTGCAGCCAAACTACCTAATGTTCTTCCGTGAAAACTACCCAAAGCCGTTAATATCGTACTTCTCCCTTTTCCCCATTTACGTGCAAATTTTATTGCTGCTTCATTTGCTTCCGTTCCGCTATTACAAAAAAACACCTTATTTAAACCCGATACTTTAGCAATTTTACTTGCTAATATTTCTTGGGGAGTTGAAGTAAACAAGTTTGAAACATGCCATAAATTTTCTACTTGATTTTTAACGGCTGCATTTATTAACGGATGATTATGTCCAAAACCGGTTACTGCTATTCCGCTTAAAAAATCAATATATTCTTTTCCTTCTGTATCGTAAAGTTTTGACCCGTTTCCGCTTACAAACTCGGTATAATATCGTGAATAGTTTTGTAATAAATTACTAATTTTTTGATCTTTTAATTTAGGCTGATTTAACAATCCAAGTCCCTCCGTTTATTTTAATTTCGTTTTCTACTTCAATTTTGGGATTCTTTCCTATCCAAATTTTATTTATTCCGTTATTTAATAATTGCAAGCAACTGCTTAACTTTGGTATCATTCCGTCAGTAATTTCTTTTGATGCAATTCCGTTAATTATTTGTTGTTCGTTTATTAATTTTTGAACAACTCCTTCTAACTTTACCCCCGTTACGTCCGAAACAAAAAATACGGAATCAACCTTAAGTGCAGCTGCCAAAACTTCGGTAAAAATATCTGCGTTTACATTCATTAAACTTCCGCTGCTATTTCTACAAACGCTACTAAAAACAGGTGTAACCCCTTCTTTCAATAAATCGTCTATCCATTTTACGTCTCCAACTACTTTCGGAATTCCTACATTGCCTAAATCCAAATTAATATTTTCGGCAACAAACGTTCCTCTATCAATTCCCGATAAACCAACAGCATCTATTCCGTTTGTTGTCATTTTACTAATTATTTTACTGTTTAGTATTCCGGATTGAACGGCTGCTACTACATCCATCACTTTTTCGGTAGTTACACGTTGACCGTTAATAAATTTAGCTTCCAAACCCAAAGCTTCCGACCACTCGGAAATACTAGTACCTGCACCGTGTACAATAATTAAATTACCGAAAACTTCGTTTATCTTTTTAATTTCGCTAATCCACTTATACGTAATAAAAATATCGTTTAATGCTTTTCCGCTTATTTTTAATATTACCGTTTTCATATTTACACCTACGATCTATATTCGGCATTTATTTTAATATAATTCTCTGTAAAATCGCAAGTAAACCAAGTAGAACTATAATTGCCGCCGTTTAAATTTACATTAATTAAAACTTCATTTTTGTTTAAGCATTTAAATGCTTTTTCTTCGTCCAAAACAACTTTATATCCGGGTAAAAGAATAGGTAAATTATCAAAGTAAACACTTACTTTTTCGGGTTTTACTTCTGCTCCGCTCATTCCCAAAGAAGACATTATTCTTCCCCAGTTTGCATCGTTTCCGTAAATTGCCGTTTTAACCAACGAACTATTTGCAATACTTTTACCTGCCAAATCCGCATCTTTTTGCGTATCGGCTCCGGTAATATTTACCGTTATTAATTTTGTTGCTCCTTCCCCGTCTTTTGCAATTGTTTTAGCCATTTCAGTACATAACAAAAATAATGCATCGTAAAATGCACCTATCGAATAATCATTTTCTTTTATTTCAATATTACTAAGCCCGTTAGCCATAATTACAACCATATCGTTAGTACTTGTTTCGCCATCAACCGAAATTTTATTAAAAGTATTATTTACGGCTTTTACAAGTAATTTTTTTAGCAATTCGTTTTCAATTTTAACATCCGTAGTTATAAAAGCAAGCATTGTTGCCATATTAGGCATTATCATACCGCTTCCTTTACAAATTGCCCCAATAGTAATTATACTATTGTTTATTTTGGTTGTTACCGCAAAATTTTTTTGAATTTTATCGGTGGTCATTATTGCTTCTGCTGCATTTATTCCTCCGTCTTCGGTAACTTCTGTAACAATTTTATCTATTCCGCTTAATAATGTTTCCATCGGCATTCTTTGACCTATTACCCCCGTACTGCTAACTAATACTTCGTTTGGATTTATATTAAGTAATTTTGCACAATATTTTTGGCTTAAAACCACATCGTTATAACCTTCTTCACCCGTACATGCATTTGCATTACCGGAGTTTACCAATATTGCTTTTACTTTTCCGTTTTGTTTTATTACTTCTTGTGATAATAATAACGGTGCTGCTTTAACTTTGTTTATTGTAAACGTACCTGCAACATTACACGGGCGCGGGCTGTATATTAATGCTAGGTCTTTTCTTTTTCTTTTAATACCCGCAAATATACCGGCTGCCTTAAAACCCGGTGTAGTTGTTATACTACCGTTTTCAATAAAGTTAATCATTGTGTTACTCCGTTATTTAATATTCCTGATGTTTCGTCATAATTAAACATTTTATTCATGTTTTGTATCGCTTGCCCCGAAGCTCCTTTTATTAAATTATCAATTGCCGATGTTATTATTACTGTGTTGTGTTTAATCGAAATATTTATATCACAATAATTAGTGCCAACTACCCAAGTTAAACTTGGCGGTATTTGTCTTAAACGTACAAATTTTGAGTTTAAATATTTTTTGTTATAAACTTCGTTAACCGATTCGGGCAACACGCTTTTATTAAGTTTTATTGTTGTTGTGGAGTAAATTCCTACCGCAACGGGTAATAAATGGGTTGTTATCGAATAATCGGCAATTAAACCGGCTTTATTCAATTCTTGAATTATTTCCGGCTGGTGTCTGTGGTTGTTTACATTATATGCTTTTACATTACCGTCCATTTCAGACATCAACATCTCGGTTTTAGCACTTTTACCCGCACCGCTGGTACCCGAGTAAGCACATGTTGATATTGTATTTATATATTCGTTAAAATTTTCTACAAAAGGCAAAGCGGATAATAAAACCGAAGTAGGATAACAACCCGGATTGGCAATAAAATTTGTATTATTATAATCAAGTTTGTAATAATCGGCTAAACCGTACTGTTTAAAACCTAATAATTTTGATGATGTATGTTTAATATTATACCATTTTTCATATTCTTCAACATTATCAAATCTATAATCACCACCTAAATCTATTACTTTTTTTCCTCTTTCAATTAATTGCGGTATATATTTTAAAGCTTCGCCGTGCGGAAGTGCAACAAAATAAATATCATGGTTAAACGTAATTTCATCTACTGATAGAACACAACTATCATTAACAGTATTTAATAGCTCGGGAAATAAATTTAACAACGTATTGCCTGCACTCGCATTGCCATATACCGTTATATTTTTTACATTCGGATGATTTGTTAATATTTGCAGCAGCTTTTTTCCTGTGTACCCCGTTCCGCCAATAATTCCTACATCAATCAACTATTCACCTTTCTCTAAAAAAATTAAACACTAAAAACGAAGTGCAAACATAATATATTTATTGTATTCAAGTCAAGCAAAAAATTGGAAAAATTTTCAATTTATTGTATAAATATATTGTTTTATGCAATTTACATGTATATTTATACGTTTTGAGAAAAACATCATTAATTTTATCATTTTTAAGAAATTATTAACAATGGGTAATTATTTTGTAATATTGGTTATTTATACTAATTTAAATAATACTATTTTATAAATTGGGAATTATACAAAATGAAAAAACTATTAATAATTTTATTGTTATTTAGTAGCTTTATTACCGCCGAAGTACTAAAATCGCCTAACGGTAATTTAATATTAAATTTTTCGCTTTCTTCTTTTGGCGAACCACAATACTCGTTAACTTATTTGGATAAAGAAATTATTAAACATTCAAAACTTGGTTTAATGTTTAAAGATAATGTTTCTTTTAACAACTCATTTAGTATAAATAAAGTTGAAACGAGTAGTACCAACGAAAATTGGCAGCCTATTTGGTGTGAAGTTAAAACTATTAACAACAATTATAATGAATTAAAAATAACTTTAGCACAACCTGTTTTAGAAAACAGAGTTGTAAAGGGCAACAACTATTTAATTATAACTTTTAGGTTATTTAATGACGGTTTGGGTTTTAGATACGAAATTCCCGAGCAGCAGCATTTAAGAAACATAATTGTTAGTGCCGAATTAACCGAATTTGTATTAACAGGAAACCATAAGGCATTTTGGATACCGGGTGATTACGATACCAACGAATATCGTTATTCCACCACTAATTTAAGTGATATTAATGCTTTTATAGGACGAGAAGATAGCGAAATAGGTTCAAAATCTATTATTGGCGAAAATTTTGTTCAATCTCCGTTAATGTTAAAAACTAACGATAATATTTACATAAACATTTTTGAAGCTGCATTGGTAAACTACCCCGCTATGCAATTAAAAGTCGATAGAGAAAAATATATATTAACTTCTCAATTAGTGCCAGATGCTTTAGGCAATATGGCTTATTTCCAAACACCCTGTAAAACTCCTTGGCGTACAATTATTGTAAGCAACAAAGCCGAAGATATTTTATCCAGCAAGTTAATATTAAACTTAAACGAACCTTCAAAAATAACAAATACCGATTTTATTAAACCGATGAAATACGTTGGTATTTGGTGGGAAATGCACATAGGTATTTCCTCTTGGAATTATGCAGATATGAACGTACCCGATTTAAAAGCCGTTGACTGGAACAAAGTTAAACCGAACGGAAGGCACGGCGCTACAACCGAAAGAACAAAAAGATATATTGATTTTGCCGCCGAACATGGATTTAAGGGCGTTTTGGTTGAAGGGTGGAATATAGGATGGGAAGATTGGGGCAGTTTTTACAGAGAAGATGTTTTTAATTTCGTTACTCCTTACCCCGATTTTGATATAAACTTTTTAACCGATTATGCAAAAAGCAAAAACGTAAATTTAATTATGCACCACGAAACATCCGCATCTGTTAGTAATTACGAACGAAGAATGGATGAAGCATATAGATTTATGAAAAACTACGGTTATAACGCTGTAAAAACGGGTTACGTTGGTTGGATTATTCCGAGAGGAGAACACCATGACGGACAATGGATGATAAACCATTACTTACGAGTTGCACAAAAAACAGCCGAAAACCAAATAATGCTTTGTGCCCACGAACCTGTAAGACCAACCGGATTGCATAGAACCTACCCCAATTTAATGGCTTGCGAAGCCGCACGCGGTAACGAATTTAATGCATGGAGCAAAGGGAATAAACCCGAACACGAAACAATTCTACCTTTTACCCGTTTAATGGGCGGACCTATGGATTACACTCCGGGTATTTTTCAGATTAAATTAGACCCTTACGGTAAAAAAGAACAAATTCATACTACTTTGGCTAAACAATTGGCATTGTACGTAACAATGTATAGCCCGTTACAAATGGCGGCAGACATTCCCGAAAATTACGAAAAACATTTGGATGCTTTTCAGTTTATTAAAGACGTACCTGTAGATTGGGACGATACAAAAATATTAAATGCAGAACCCGGCGATTATATAACAATTGCAAGGAAAGAAAAAAACAGCAACAATTGGTTTATCGGTTCAATAACAGATGAAAACGAAAGAGAATTTACTATTGATTTAAACTTTTTGGATAAAGATAAAAAATATACCGCCAAAATTTACCAAGATAGTAAAGATGCCGATTGGGAAAAAAATCCTATTTCTTATGAAATTATAACCAAAAAAGTTAAAGCCGGTGATAAATTGAAATTAAAACTTGTAAAAGGAGGCGGCACCGCTATTTCAATTTTTGCGGAATAAGATTAACATTAACGGCATTTTATTATTGCCCGTGTAGGTTTTAATAGTTATATGTTTATTATTCCCACGTGTAGTTATTATTCCCACGACTGAAGTCGTGGGTTGATAATAACTACATTGTTTATTAGATATTATTCCTCGCTCCCATAAATAAATTTATGGGTTGCGAGTGAATTAGTCTTTTTAAGTCACTCCCATTTAGTTTTATTATATTATTTGCTAACTTTTTCAATAATTAACAATCCCCACTGAAGATTATATAATTTATTATTTAACACTAAACACTTAGCATTTAACATTATCATAATTCCGTAGGAATGAATTAATAATAGCAGTAGTAAAGTAAAAGATACAAAAGCTCGCTTGCTTAGTGAATTAGTCTTTTTTAGTCACGCCTACGGAGTTTTTAATTTGTTTTCTGTTATCTTTCTATTATTAATTTCCCCCTACGGGGAATAAATACATTTGGTTTTCAACACAATAAAGCATTTATAAACCCCACTTCATATCGAAGTTGGTAATTCAAAATTCAGAATTCAAAACTCAAAATTAATTTATATTCTCACTCCATTTTGGAATTAGTAATTCAAAACTCAAAACTCAAAATTCATAATTAAAAAAGACGCCCCTAAGTGCGTCTTTATATTTATAAATCTTACTCCAGTTTGGAGTTGGTAATTCAAAATTAAGAATTCAAAACTCAGAATTATTTAATTAGTGCCATTTTTCTAATCATGCTATTTTTGCCGGCTTCAACTTTATAAAAATATACACCGCTATTTAAATTGCTACCGTCAAATTCTAAAGTATGTTTGCCTGCATCTTTATAACCGGCATTAATTGCTTTTATCTGCTGACCGATTGCATTAAATATGTATAAAGTTACATTGGTCGCTTCGGGTAACGTAAAACTTATATTTGTTACCGGGTTAAAAGGATTTGGAAAGTTTTGTGCAACTTCAAATTTAACGGGTATATTTACGTTAACTTCAACAATGTTGGAATATTCAAAGCTGCCGTTGTTATCAATTTGCTTTAGTCTGTAGTAATACATACCGTTTTTTGTAATATCATTATCTGTATAATTATAATCTTTTACCGAGTTGCTGTTACCGTAACCGTTTTTAAAAGCTATTTTATTCCAATTAACCTTATCAAACGATTTTTCAATTTCAAATCCGTAATTGTTAATTTCTGTTGCAGTAGCCCAATTTAA
>DAINPX010000051.1:0-12586 GCA_036743235.1 Melioribacteraceae bacterium | reverse complement strand
ATTAAACCAATCTAATACATTTACAACTTTAATCCCTAAATCGGTTAACACATTTATATAGCTTATATTTACAGGAATATCCTCATAAGAGATTAAATCATTTTCATCTAACTCTTTCAATCGTCTATTAATGGCTTTTTCGGAGAGTTTAATTAATGCATTATTATATGATGCAGAATTTTTTAATAATGGATTATTTCCCTTATCTTTAAAATAAACAAAATATTTATTACCGATTTGGGCAAATATGGAAAAATTGAAAATTAAGAATAGCAAAAAATATTTTACCAAATTATACTCTCCCGAGTGAAACTTGTTAATGTACTATTTTAGCCAACCGATTTAACCTTACAGAAGATAATAAATCAAAAATATTAGAAAAAGGAATACCCGGATCCCATGACCAATAGATCATCCAAGCCTGTCCCAATATTTTCTCCCTGGGTACAAATCCCCAAAAACGGCTATCTGCACTATTATCGCGATTATCACCCATCATAAAATAGAAATTTTGTTTTATAGTGTATTCTGAAACTGTTTTACCATTAACTTTTATTTCGTCTCCTTCAACGGTTACAACTCGCTTTCCATACTCCCTATCAATAATATTTCTATAAATTTCAATATTGCCACGTGAAAGCTTTATTTTATCGCCTTTCTTTGGTACAACTATAGGACCATAATTATCTTCGTTCCATTCACTTCCATAAGGAAATATTACAGGATTTGGAATTCCTTTGGGTATTGGCATTTGATTACTATACTGTATAAAATGAGGACGTTTAATTTCTTTTCCATTAATTAATACTATTTTATCTTTAATAAAAACGGTATCTCCGGGTAATCCTATTAATCTTTTAACATAATTATTAATTACGGTAGGTTTTAATTCATCTCTATCACCGGGGTATTCAAAAACTACTATATCAAAGCGGTCGGGTTCTCCTAAAGCCGGCAGTTGAAAATAAGGTAAAGTAATATCAGTAAACGGAATATTTCGTGGAGATGATGAACCATATATAAATTTATTTACAAATAAAAAATCGCCCACTAATATCGTCTTTTCCATAGATCCGGTCGGAACTCGTGAAGTTTCTATTAAAAAAGATTTAATTAACAAAGCTGCAACTGCAGCAAATAACAAATTTTTTATAAATTCAAAAGACTTATCTCTAAATGTTTTTGGTTTATCTTTAACTTTTTTATCAGTATTATTCTTACTAAAAAATGACATACTATTTCCTGATTATTAATCGTTAAATTGTAAAAAAATAAAAATGTTCCGTTAATTTAATCTTCTATTTGAAGAACTGCTAGAAATGCTTCTTGTGGAATTTCGACATTTCCGACTTGTTTCATTCTTTTTTTACCTTCTTTTTGTTTTTCCAAAAGTTTCCTTTTACGAGTGATATCACCACCATAACATTTGGCTAAAACATTTTTTCTTAAAGCTTTAATATTTGTTCTTGCAATAACTTTTGTACCGATTGAAGCTTGAACTGCTATCTCAAACATTTGTCTGGGAATTAAATCTTTTAACTTGGTAGTTACTTTTCTCCCCCATTCAAAAGCTTTTTTGCTATGAACAATAATTGATAGTGCATCAACTTTTTCGCCGTTAAGCATTATATCCAATTTTATTAAATCACTTTCTCTATAACCGATAAACTCATAGTCTAACGAAGCATAACCGCGAGAAATTGATTTTAATTTATCAAAAAAATCAAAAATAATTTCAGATAGAGGAAACTCATATGAAATATCAGCTCTAGTAGGATCTATGTAAGTAGTATTTTTATAAATTCCGCGCTTTTCCATTGCAAGTTTCATAATAGCACCAACATACTCGCTTGGAGTGACTATTTGCGAACGTACATATGGTTCTTCAACTCTTTGAATATCTCCCGCAACAGGCATATCGGCAGGATTATCTACAATAACTAATTCACCGCTTTTTAGATAAACATTATATTCCACGTTCGGTAAAGTTGTAACAATTGACTGATTGTATTCTCTTTCAAGTCTCTCTTGTACAATTTCCATGTGCAACATGCCTAAAAACCCGCATCTAAATCCAAAACCCAAAGCTGCACTTGTTTCAGGTTGATATGATAAAGCAGAATCATTTAATCTAAATTTATCTAAAGCATCTCTTAAATCTTCAAAATCATCACTATTTGTAGGATAAAGACCGCTATAAACCATTGGTTTAATATCCTTATAACCGGGTAAAGGCTCGGATGCTCCGTTTTTTGCATGAGTAACAGTATCCCCAACTTTAGTATCATGTACATCTTTTATGCTTGCAATTAAATATCCAACATTTCCTGCAGATAATTCTTTACCTTTTATTCTATTTAAACCAAGAGTTCCAATTTCTTCCGCCAAATAATTCTTATCGTTTACAAAAAACGTAATCATATCTTTTTCTTTTAAAGTACCGTTGAAGATACGAATAAAAGCAATAGCACCCCTATATGCATCAAAAACAGAATCGAAAATTAATGCTTGTAAAGGAGCTTCCGGATCTCCTTTAGGAGCAGGTATTTTATTTACTATTGTTTCTAAAATTACTTCAAAACCTATTTTTGCTTTTGCACTGGCAAGTAATATCTCATCCTCTTTACAACCAATTAAATCAATAATTTGATTTTTCACAACATCAACCATTGCACTAGGAAGATCAATTTTATTTATTACAGGAATTATTTCTAAACCTGCATCTATTGCCATATACAAATTACTAATTGTCTGTGCTTCTACACCTTGCGCTGCATCTACAACTAAAATAGCTCCTTCACATGCAGCTAGCGAGCGACTAACCTCGTAGGTAAAATCCACATGTCCCGGTGTATCAATTAAATTTAATATATATTCCTTACCATCATTTGCCTTGTATTTCATTTGAATAGCATGACTTTTTATGGTAATCCCTCTTTCGCGTTCTAAGTCAAGATTATCCAACAACTGAGCTTTCGCTTCCCTTGCCGTTATTGTGTTAGTTTTTTCTAATAAACAATCTGCAATGGTAGATTTACCATGGTCGATATGAGCAATAATGCAAAAATTACGTATGTTTTCCATCAATATCTTTATTTTTTTAGCTTAGTAATATAACTATAAGTTACGTAAAATTCAATTATTAGAATTTTTATCTTGAATAATTCCCTTTTTTAAAGCATTTTTACATAACAAATAATTATTATTGATGTGTTATGAAAAGATATTTAGTTTTGTTTATTGTATTTACTTTAAATTTTATTCAGGCTCAAAATTATAAATTTGCTTGGTTAACAGATACTCATATAGGTGCGGGAAATGCGGATACCGAATTAGATTCCTGTGTAGCTATAATTAATTCTTTAAGTGAGGTTGAATTTACAATCGTATCCGGTGATATTACCGAAAAAGGTAATAATATTGAATTAGAAAGAGTAAAAACGATTTTAGATAAATTGCAAAAACCATATTATGTTATTCCAGGTAATCATGATACCAAATGGAGCGAGAGCGGAACACTTAAATATTATGATTTATTTAAAGATGATAAGTTTGTTTTTGAATTTAATAATACTGTTTTTATTGGCGTTAATAGTGCAATTATCTGGCGTGGTGGAGGAGGACACTACTCCCCCGAAACTATTGATTGGTTAAAAAATACTCTAAATAAAATACCAAATGGAAAAGAAATTATTTTTGTAACACATCACCAATTAGATTCCGAAATAGATAATTGGTTTGTTGTTTATAACTTACTTATAGAAAAAGATGTAAAAGTTGTTCTTTGCGGGCACGGTCATGTTGCAAAACAATTTGAGTTTAATGGCTTAATTGGTATAATGGGAAGAGCTTCAATAAGTGATAAAAAACAAAATTACGGTTTTAATTTAGTGGAAAACAGAGCGGATTCATTGTTTTTTTATACTGTTTCTAACGATACAATTCCCCAACTTTTTAGCTCGATAGATAAAAACATTAAATTAGTTTTATCTAATGTAGATAGCAGTAGATTTATTAACTACAGAGCAAACATTTTATACAAAAAAAGTTTGAAGACAACATTTTCAGCTTCACCAATATGCTATAAGGGAAATATTTATGTAGCATCTTTTAACGGAATTCTTACAAGTTTTGATTCAACTCTTACAAAAATATGGAGTTATGACTTATACGGTAAAACAGTTTCTACCCCGGCAATAGCAGACGAAATTATATCTGCTGCAACTTTATCAGGGGATTTGTTTACAATTAATGCAGAAAACGGTCAATCTATTTTATCAATAGGATTCAATCAACCGATTACTTCACAGCTTGAAATAATTGAATATAACGGCGGATATGATAATGTAATGTTGCCAAAAGAAACTAATTCTAAATCTGCAGTTGTAATTGGCACTTCTTTAGGAAATATGTTTTGTTATGACTTAGAAACCTTACAAGAATTATGGGTAAATAAAGATGCAAAAAAAATGATAGAAACCACCCCTCTTTATTATAATAACAAACTGATTTACGGTAGTTGGGATAGTAACGTTTACTGTTTAGATAGTAGAAAAGGTTGGTTAATTTGGAAACAAACACCAAATAAAAACTTTTATTATTCAACCGCTGTTTCAAAACCTGTTACTGACGGTAAAAATATTTTTGTAAGCTCCCCTGATAAAAATATATATTCTATTGATATAAATTTGGGAAAACTAAATAAAAGCATTAAATGTGATGCCTGGGAATCTATAGGAATTAGCAACGATAAAAAGAAAATATTAGTAAAAGGTATGAACGGAGTATTTACAACATTATCTACCGACAAGTTGACAAAAATTAAAGATTATAATTTTGAATACGGACTTGATACTATGCCTTGTATTCCTTTAGAAGATAACGGTAATATTATTTTCGGTTCAAAAAATGGTACAGTTTACATGATTGATAAAAATAGTAAAATGCATAAATTATTTTTTATGGGCACTGCTCGAATTCTTTCAATAAAAAAGCTTGATGAAAATAAATATTTTGCTTTAAACATGGACGGTGATATGACAATTTTTTCAGTTGAAATGAATTAAAATGATATTTAAAGGTTATATTTTTGATATTGACGGCACTATTACTGCTACAAATAAATTAATTTTTGCAACCTTTAATCACGTTGCAGATAAATATTTAAATAAATTTTTAACAGATTCCGAAATAATTTCGCTTTTTGGACCAACCGAAGATATTATTTTAAAAGATTGGATGGGACATAATTTTGAACAAGCTCGAAAAGATTATTATAAATTTTATGATTTAAACCATGAAAAAATGGCAAGTGCATACCCGGGAATTATAGATATAATTTTAGAAATTAAGAATTGTGGTTTACCTCTTGGAATTTATACAGGTAAAGGGAGAACCAGTACCGAGATAACATTAAAAAAAATTGGCATTTTTAGTTATTTTGATTTAATTATTTCAGGAGATGATGTTAAAAACCATAAACCATCTCCTGAGGGTATTAATAAATTTATTGAAAAATTTAATCTTTTACCTGAAAACATTTTAATGATTGGTGACGCACCGGCAGATATTATTGCAGCAAAAACCGCCGGGGCAAAAGTTGCTTCGGTTTTATGGGATAGCTATGCTATTGATACCATAAAAAGATTAAAAGCCGATTTTTACTTTGAAACCGTAAACGAACTTCATAAATTTATACGAAGACAATTACGTAAAGTTAAAAATAAACTATAATTCTCTATAAATTAATAGAACAATTATAACCCCTATAACAGCACCTATAAAACCTGCCGGTTCACCTGCTTCGTATATACCTAAATATTGCCCTAAATAAGTTGCAACTACAGAACCAAGTATACCCAACAGAGTAGTTAATATACAGCCTGTCGGTTTTTTCCCGGATATAAATGCTTTACCTATCAATCCTGTAAAAAATCCTATTAACAATGTCCAAATTAAACCCATTTTATACCTAAAATGTTATATTAATATTTCGTAAATTAATGATATTAAAATTAAAAATAAAAACAATTATGCAATTGGTAAATAAATATCCCGAAGTACGTAATGAAATGGCTGACTTATTAAAAGGTTTTGCCGTAATTTTTATGATACTTGTTCATTCATTCGAAAAATTCTTAAATCCTATTTATTTTGACGATTATACTAATAAAATTGTTCTGCTGTTAGGTTCAATTCCTGCTGCTCCTGTATTTATGATAGTTATGGGATATTTTTTATGGTTTAGTAAAAAAAGTTTTAAACAATTGGTTTTTAGAAGTTTTAGTTTAATTGGTTTAGGATTAATATTGAACATCTTACTCAATCTTAACCTAATAATAAAAGTGTTTGCAGGAAAAATTAATACTAATATATATCATTATATTTTTGGTGTTGATATTCTGTTTTTGGCTGGACTTAGTATTTTTATTCTTAGTGTTATTAAATTTTCTAAAACTCCTAAAACTATTGCGATAATTGTTCTTTTATTTCAATTAATATTAATTAGTCTAAATATTCATTTATCCCCCACCTATTCTTTTAATGATTACTTTTTAAGTTTTATCTTTAAAGTTACCGAATGGTCGTATTTTCCTTTTATTCCCTGGTTCGTTTATCCGTTATTCGGTTTTGTTTGGGCACAAAATAAAAAGTTGTTAAAATACTTTAATCCTTCATTAATTTGGAGAATATTTTTAGTAAGTATGTTTTTTCTTTTCATTTATTATTCATTTAATTATTTACTTGAAATTAGCAATAATTTAAGCAACTATTACAACCATAATATTAGATTTGTTTTTTATTCTTTTGTTTTTATAGCTGGATACTGGCTTTTGCTAAAGCAAATTAATTATTACTTAAATACATTTATTATACTTCGATTTATTAGATATTTAGGTAAAAACGTAACACTAATTTATATTATTCAATGGATAATAATAGGTAATTTAAGTACGGAATTATATGGTAAATTAAATATTATTTATACATTTGGTCTATTCTTATTAGTTACTGCTATTACAAGCGTTGCTGTTTATTATTTAGAAAATAAAATTAAAGTAATAAATATTTAATTTTTTTAATAAATATCTTATTTTTTTCTTGACAAGCCTAATATTTTTTCGTAATTTTAATAACTTAATTTTTGAAATTATGATAAAATTTATTCCGCGGTAGCTCAATGGCAGAGCATGCGGCTGTTAACCGCAGGGTTGCAGGTTCGAGCCCTGCCCGCGGAGCAAAACTAAGACCCCGATTTATTCGGGGTTTTTTGTTTTAAATAAGTTTATTCTTTTATTTTTTTTGATAATTTTATTATTCTATCTCCTGCATAAATTATAAATATTAATATAATAAATTCAAAAATCACAAATAATGTTGTCAAAATATCAAAATCCCATAAATCAAATTTAGAATATCTCAATATTTTTATGTTTTTTGGCAATAATATAATAAAGAATAAAGAGTAAATTATGGTAATAAAAATCAACTTATACCGACTTGCCTTCGTTTTTTTATAAAATTTATCAACTTTTTCTTTTTGTTCTTTATCAGGTTTTTTCGTGATTAATATTTCATTAACCTCAGTAATAACCATATTAAATAAAAAACTTATAACTGCAAATATTATACTTATTGAATTAACAATTTCTGACATTTTGTAATCTATTTAATGTTGTAATCTTTACATAATTGACTGAATGTATCTTCGTAGATAATATACTTACCACTTGTATCTTCTTTCTTTGTTATCTTTTTTAATCCAGGATGTTTCTCGGTAATATATTCATTTATATGTTGAAGAATTAAGTTGGAATTTATTATACATTCATAATCATCTTCAATCCTTGTACATGACTCTAAGATTTTTATTATTTTAATATTTAATAAATCACTCACATTATTGGCATAAATCGATTTATAATTATTTAATAAAGTTTTGGCTTTACTATTGGTAATATGCATTATTTTAGATAATTGAGTTTCTGTAGGAAATTCACCAAAATAAAATTTTATTAATTTACTAATCCTCAGGTATTGAACGTCAACTAATCTACTTGGCATTCCATTATTTACAATCATATCTAAATATTCACCAAAAGCAGCTTTTGCAATTTGAGTTATCTTTATATTAAAATCTTCTCCTTCATTATCCGTAAAGTAATTCATAATATTCAAGATATTGTCAAATTCGCTCGATGTTTCAAATTTAATTTCCATTTTGCTCCGTACTTTTTATAATATCAAAATAATAATTTATTTATTTTATACCAAATGCCATTTTCAAATTAGTATTTTTATGTAATAGCAAAATAAAAATGTAACAGTTTTAGCGATTTTTAACTGTAATTTATGAATGGCTTATCCGTTTTTTTCTTGCGTAATAACTTTATAACAAAACATATTACTTAAATCAGCAGCTACAAATAGATTGAACACGTTCGGTATCTCTATTTTTTAACCCGCATCTCTTGAAATAGTTGATTAATTAAATAGGTTTTAAGTTAGCTATCCAATATTTTATAATAATAAATTTAGTTCAGGTAATAATTTACAGCTTTTACCAAAAATAATTTAAAAATTATTTAAGACTTCTTTTATTCCAATTAAGTTTTTCTAATAGGCTGGTTTATTATTTATACTTTTTGGCTGTTGCAAACATACCAATTTAATATTAATTTTATTTAATTAATATTAAAAATATATGCTAATAATAAATATTGATAAAGAAAGTAAAATACCGGTTTTTAGACAAATAATTGAAGAAATTATAAATAAGATAAAGGACGGTACATTATATGAAGGTTATAAATTACCTTCCTCTCGCAGCTTGGCAAAAGTTTTAGGACTTAACAGATCAACAGTTTATAAGGCATATCAAGAACTTTGGGCTTTGGGTTATACAGAAAGTATGACAGGGGCATTTACTACTATTCGTGATAAAAGACAAATAAATGGTTCGGTAATAAATCCACATAAAAAAGATCCTTTAGCCATTGTAAAATTAAATAAAAAATCTGAGGAATTATTCAATTCTTTTCAAAACATTGGAAATCCTTTTAGTGTTATCGCTCAACCGTTTATAGGTATTGATTTCAGTTTGCTTCATCCCGATAAAAGATTATATCCAAATGATTTGTTTAGAAAGGCATTAAATAAAACTTTATTAAAAAATCCTTATGAAACATTGGACTATGGTGATTCCCAAGGTTATGCTCCTTTAAAAGAATTTATTTCTGATAGGATGCGTTTACACGATATAAACACTGATGCAAGTAATGTTTTAATTACAAACGGAGCTCAAAACGCCATTGATTTGCTTTGCAAATTATTAATAAATAAAAATGATAGAGTTTTTGTCGAATCTCCTACATATGGAATGATTTTGCAAACACTAAAGTTTTATGATTGCTCTATTGTACAAATACCTATTACAGAACATGGAATAGATTTAAATATTTTGCAAGATGAGATTAACAAAGGATTACCTGCATTTATATATACAATGCCAAATTTTCATAACCCAACGGGTATTACTGCTACGCAAGAACAAAGAGAAAAACTTATTGAATTATGCAAAAGATATAATATTCCAATTATTGAAGACGCATTTGAAGAAGAAATGAAATATTTTGGAAAAGTTCCCCTACCCATAAAATCAATGAATCTAAATAATATTGTATTTTACATAGGAAGTTTTTCTAAAGTACTTTTCCCGGGTATCAGAATTGGATGGATAACAGCAGCACAATATTATATTAATAGATTGACAGTATTAAAAAGATGTAGCGATATGAGTACAACGTTGCCTATTCAAGCTGCATTATACGAATTTTGCAAAGAAGGAAACTACGAACTACACATTAAAAGGATTCATAAAATTTATAGAAAAAGGATGTTATTAGCAATTGATTTAATGAATTTACATTTTGATAAGAATATTGTAAATTATATTGAACCCAATGGAGGTTTTACTATTTGGATTACATTTAAAAATACAAATTATTCTTATACTCAATTAGAGAGTTTATTTAATAGTTACAATATTCGATTAACCGGTGGGCATAATTTTTATATAAATCAACCAAAAGAAAAATCTTTTAGACTATCAATTTCTCAACTGAACGAAAATGAAATTGAAAACGGAATAAAGAATTTAGCAAAAGCAATTAAAGAAATTAAATAGGAATTAAATATGTTAAAAGTAAAATTATACCAAGTTGATGCTTTCACAAACAAGCTTTATTGCGGAAATCCCGCTGCAGTCGTTTTACTAAATAATTGGATTAGTGAAGAGTTAATGCAACAAATAGCTGCCGAAAATAACCTTTCCGAAACAGCATTTGTTGTTAATGAAGGCAATATTTTTGAGATAAGATGGTTTACACCAAAAACTGAAGTAGCTTTGTGCGGACATGCAACATTAGCATCTGCTTATGTTATTTTTAATTTTACAAATTATAATAAAAATTTAATTGAATTTCGTTCTAAAAAACGTGGAATTTTACAAGTTGAAAAGAAAAATGAATTATATATTCTAAATTTCCCTGCGGATTTCCCTTTAGAAATCGAAATTCCCGAATTACTTATTAATGCATTTAACTATAAACCGATAAAAGTGCTTAAAGGAATTACCGATTATTTATTTGTATTTGATGATCAAAAGAAAATTGAAACAATTGAGCCGAATTATGAAATTATTAAAAAATCTCAAGCCAGAGGGATAATTGTAACTTCAAAAGGAGAAAATAAAGACTTCGTTTCTCGTTTTTTTGCACCTTTTGTAGGCATAAATGAAGACCCGGTAACAGGTTCGGCACATACTATGTTAATACCCTATTGGAGTAAAGAATTAAATAAAAGCAAATTGAATGCTTCTCAACTTTCTAAAAGAAGAGGAGAGTTAACTTGCGAATTAGCTGAAGATAGAGTTAAAATTGGAGGTGAAGCGGTACTTTATTTAACAGGAGAGATTGATATTTGTAACGAGTTAGTAAATGAATAAAGGCTTATCTTACGTTTTATTTGCTTATATATTTTGGGGTTTACATCCAATTTATTGGAAATTATTAGATCACATTCCCTCATTAGTTATTGTATCTAATAGAATTATTTGGTCATTTATATTTTTTTCAATAATTGTTGTAAAAAGAAATTTAATAAAAGTTTTAATTAATAAATTAAAAAAACTAAATATTAAAAATTACTTAATTCCGGCTATTTTAATAGGGTTAAACTGGTTTGGATATGTTTGGGCAATAAATAATAATTATATTATTGAAACAAGTTTAGGTTATTATTTATCTCCTTTTGCAAGTGTTTTATTAGGAGTGTTTTTACTTAACGAAAAATTATCATCAATTAAATGGATTGCCATTTTACTTGCTCTTTTTGGTGTGTTGATAATGGTATTTTATTATGGCAGCTTCCCTTTTGTTGCTTTTTATTTAGCAATTACTTGGTCTATTTACGGTTACTTACGCAAAAAATCTTCTTTAACCTCATTGGAAGGCTTAACTGTAGAAACCGGGCTTCTATTTATTCCATCGCTAATTATTACTTTTTTAATATCTAAATCAAACAATTCTTTGGTTTTTTCTAATATAGATTACACTTTATTAATTGGAAGCGGATTAATTAGCGGATTACCTTTACTTGTTTTTATAAGTGGTTCAAAATTAATTAATTTATCTGTAATAGGTATATTACAATACTTGTACTCAACTATGGTATTTTTATTAGGTTATTTTGTTTATAACGAACCGTTAACTTTAGCTAAACTTATAGGATTTATATTTATATGGATAGGGTTAATTACTTTTACAACCGAAAGTTACATATTAAAAGTATTTAAATCATTTTACACTTGCAAACAAGTAAATAATTTTTGACCAGCTAAAATCATATATTTTATATTCAATAATTAAACTTAATAAATATTTTTTCGATAATAAATATTAAGAAATTAATATATTATTTAAATATTAACTTAATTTTAAGTTTAAAACACAGTTTTGTTTATGTTTATTAGTTTTATTAATTTTATTTTTTAATTAATTTTTATTATAGGTTAAAAATGAAAAAAGTAGTTTTATTATTCTTTATTGTTTTAATTCTGGTTTCTAATGTAAATTTTGCACAAAAAGAGGTGCCGGCAAACCAAGTAGTACCCCTAACAATTAAAGTACTTGCTTTAAATAAATCATTAAAAGGTAACATAAAAATCTATGTATTAGGTAATGATGCTATTGCAAACGAACTTAAAAAGAATATCGGAAATACAATTGTAGCTGCAACAATATCCGCTGTTGATGCAGGTAGCGATATTCCGGCAGGTAAATATGATATTATTTACGTTTGTAATGCAAGTAAAGTAAATGCAGCTAAAAGTTATGCAAAACAACATAAAAGTTTAACTATTACAAATATACCAACTTTGGCATTTGAGGGAATTACGTTAGGTTTTGGTTTGGATGATGATAAAAAGCAAATAATATTTTTAAATTTATCTTCTTCAAGCGAACAAGGGATGGAATGGAATCCGGCAATTATGAAAGTTGCCCAGACAATTAAGAATTAAATAGGG
>DAINPX010000050.1:0-12715 GCA_036743235.1 Melioribacteraceae bacterium | reverse complement strand
AGGAAAATACATCAGTATTTTGAGAATTGTTATAAATTATGGAACGGCATAGAAGTCTGGTTTGCCGTATCTAATGCTTATATTGTGCTGGATGAAAACAATACTTTAATTTTAAGCTTGTTTAGAGATATAACCGAAAGAAAAAAAGGTGAACAGGAGCTTATGTATGCCAAGAATGAGGCAATTAAATTAAATCAACTTAAAGATGCATTTATTGCCAATATATCTCACGAAATAAGAACTCCCCTTAACGGTATTTTGGGAATGACAAGTTTACTAAAAGAATCGTTAGACGGCACAATGAACGAAGATCAATACGATTTTTTTAATTCAATTAATAGAAGCAGTAACAGAATTATTAGAACTATTGATATGATTGTAAATTATAGTCGTTTGGCGGTTGATGATTTCCCCATAAAACCTGTTTTGTTAAATTTAAATTCCGTTTGTAATGCCGTAATTAAAGAACTTAAACCAAATGCAACAATTAAAAATTTAGATTTCATTTTTAATTCTTTAATAAACAATCCTATTGTTTTTGCAGATGAATACAGCATAACAAATGGATTTATGTATTTAGTAGATAATGCTATTAAATTTACCGAGATTGGCTATATAAAAATAAGCATAATAGACGATATAAATAATACTCTTCTTGTAATAATAGAAGATACCGGAATAGGTATTTCCGAATTATATCAAAAACATTTATTTGAACCTTACTCGCAAGAAGAAATGGGATATAGAAGGTCGTACGAAGGAATTGGGCTGGGGCTAACTTTGGCAAAAAGTTTTTTTAATAAAAATAACGCAAGTTTAGAACTGAATACAAAAAAAGGAGTGGGAACAACAGCATTTATTAGGTTTAATAAAAAAGTATAAAAAACCGCATAATCATGTAGTTGTGTAAGATTTTACAAAATTGTATTATTAAGCCAACAATTAGTAAATTTTTACCGGAGCTACAAATGAATACCGCAGCCGAAAATAATAGATCAAAAAATCCCATTGCGGATTTAGTTAGCGACGAGGTTTATTTGTTACTTACCGAAAAAGGTTTAATTAACGAGAACAACGTCCGTAATTATTTAATAAAAAAGAAATTTCATGAGCTTCGTTCTAACAAAGTTAGTACGGGAGATGCTATAGAATATATCAGAAACGAATATCCTTATTTGCAACACGATACTATTCGTAAACTTGTATATCAATCATAATTACCCCCTAGAACCGGAAACCGCTTTAGTATTTTTAGCGATACGGTAGTCGCTTGTTTTTTCATACAGAACTCCAGATGGCGGTTTTCGGTTTTTTATTTTGTGTATTCGCAAAATAATTTGTAAATTAATATAACTATTTAGGGAGTAATAAAATGAGCGATAGCGAGCATATAAAATATGTTAAAAATTTTTATAAAGAAGCAGTTTTTCAACTAATCAATCAAACAAAAGCCACAACAAAAGATGCCACCTTAAAAGTCGGTTTAATGGTTTTATACTTTTGGGCTTCCGTTTATGATAATTCCGAAACTTTAGACAGCATAAAAAATGAAGGGAAGAATTATTTAATAAATTCCGAATTGTTTTTTGAAGAAGCCAAGCAAGATTTTTTACGTCTAAAGTTTGAAAATCATCCCGTAATTAATCATCTTTCAAAGCTTACTATGGATGATTATAATAGTTTAATAGATTATTTTCAGAAAGAATTTATTGTTTAATTATTTAAAATATCATAAAATTGTGGTAAGTAATTACTTTGCCACAATTTTATAAATTTTATCTCGTTCTCGTACAATTGCAGAACAAACAAAAGTTGGCTTATCACCTTGGTTTACTTCTTGTACGTTAATGCCGTCAATTAACAAAGTATCTATTTTCATCTCGATAATTCCTGTGGTATCTCCGCTAATATATATACTATCACCAACTTTCAAATTGCCGGCTTCAATATGTGCATGAATAACGTTTGTTTTCTTAAAAAAGTTAATTACTTTGCCTATGTATTCTTTTTTGGTACTTGCAGTACTTCCGTAAGTTGTTGCAAAATCGTTAGCATTAGGTAAACCTAAATAAAATCCGTTTGAAAACCCTCGATTATAAACTTTATTTAATTCATTTTTATACTCAGTTGTTTTTTCATTTGAAAAGCTATTGTTATAATAATCGTCAATGGCTTTCCGATATGTACTAACAACTTTTGCAATATACTCGGGACTTCTCTTTCTTCCTTCAATTTTAAAAGCATCAATTTTAGCTTCAATCAATAAATCGATAAAATCTATAGTGCAAATATCTTTTGGAGACATTACATAGTCGTCTCCCAACTCAAAACTAAAACCTTGGTCGTTATCAGTAATTTTATAATTTCTTCTGCACGGTTGAACGCATTCACCCCTATTTGCACTTTTATTAAATACCTGATGACTTAAAAAACATCTTCCGCTAACAGCAACACACATCGCACCGTGTATAAAAGTTTCAATCTCAATATCCACTTCTTCTTTTATCTGTTTAATCATATCTAAAGTGCATTCTCGTGCCAAAACAATACGATTTGCACCCAAGTTTTTATAAAATTTAGCCGATTCAATATTAGATATTGAGGCTTGAGTACTAATGCAAAAAGGAATATTATACTTCAAACATTTATTAATAACTGCAAAATCCCAACAAATAACTAAGTCAATACCGGCTTTTTTTACTTCGGGTAATATCTCGTCCAATTGTTCCAGTTCGTTATTAAATATTATGCTATTTAAAGTTAAATGAGTATCTACATTGTTTGTCTTGCAATAATTTACGGTTTTTGACAAGTTTTCTAATGTAAAATTTTTGGCTTTTGCACGCATATTTAATTTATCTAAGCCAAAATAAACAGCATTTGCTCCGCTTGTAACTGCTGCAATAAGCATTTCGTTATTGCCTACGGGGGCTAATAATTCGGGTTTTTTTTGTTTCATATCTAATTATAATTATTTACATTACAAATATAATTAATTAATATTTTTATTAAAATATTTCCCTTTCATAAAATCGGATATTTTATGCTAAATAACGATGTGGCTAAAAATAACTTGCTAATTGCCTTGCTTGGTATTGCAATAGCGGGAATAGGTTTTGGTTTGGTTACACCGGTTGCAGTTATTTTACTTGAAAAAAACAATACACCCGGTTACATTACCGGATTGATTACGATGATTGGGTACTTTGCTATATTCGTTTTTTCTCCGGTAGCGGGCAAATTATACAACAGGTATAACTTAAAACGGATACTTATGATGGGGATGATGCTTTGGTTAATAGGGGCTGCCGGTCATATATTTTGGCGTAATTTAATAATTCTTATTATTGTTAAAATAATTATGGGTATAGGTGGTACATTAGTTTTTATTGGTACCGAAGTTTTAATAAATTATTGTAGTAACGAAAATAACCGCGGCAAAAATATAGGGTTGTATGCCACTTTGCTTTCTGCCGGTATTGCAATAGGAACACTTTTAATTTGGACAGTGGAGATTGCCGATTATTTCCCCTTTTTATTAGGTTCATTAATTATGTTGTTTGTTACATTTTTTATACAAATTAAATTTAATAACTTATTTTTGGGTAATGAACATTACCAAACAAAAAACGATTTTACATTCTTTAAAATGCCGGTGCTTGGTGTCTTTTCTGCTTTTATTTACGGATTATTTGAATCTTCGGTTGTTGTTGCACTACCGTTATATGCGTTAAGGTTAAATTTTACACAAAACGAAGTGTCTTATCTTTTGGCTTCTTTTGTAGTAGGCGGAATTATTTTACTCTATTTTATAAGTAGAATTGCCGATTTCTATTCTAAATATAATATGATATTACTAATATCTATGCTGCTTTTCGTATTACTTGTTTTCCCAATATTTTTTAATTCTTTATTGTTTTTGTTAGTCTTACTTTTTTTTATTGGCGGAGTTATTCCTGCTTTTTATACTGTTGGGTTAAGTTATACAGCAGAAAAAGTAGAATATAAACATATAACCTTTGCAAACAGTTATTATATAATGATGTACGGTTTAGGTACCTTGGTAGGACCGGTTTTTGGGTCATTACTTGTAGAATGGAATTTAAGAATAGGGTATTGGTTAATTTCTTCGGTTTTGTGCTTATTATTTTTTATGGTATTTTTTTTACTAAAATTAATATCTAAATTTAAACCCCAAAAATAATATTTGTCTTTTTTATTTAAAAAGTTGTATCTTACTATTTACTTTTTTTTAATGAATTAATGAATCTACAAGCAGAGAATATATTAAAACTTTTTGTAAAAACCGCAAAATTCGATTTTTGTGCATTGGTAAACTTACGTTCCGATAATTATACTGTTACGTGCATGGGCAATAAAAATATCGAGAATTCGAAACTCTTTGCGGATTTTTTAGATCGACTTCTCTATTCTTTAAATGGAGACGTTTCTGCCGTAGATAATGATGAGTTATTTAATACGTTCCTTTCTTTCTATAAATTTAATCAATATTATATAAAGCTTATTTTATCAAAAAATAATATTAATATATTTTTTTTAGGGTTTAGTAAAAAGTTTTATAAAAATACAAAATTTTTGAATGAAACCAGAAATGATTTGGAAAGTATTCTTGTTGAGTTTATTACAAATAAATTAGAAACTCTTGTTGTTAGCGAGCGATTAAAAAAACAAAACTATTTAAGCATATTTGAAGATGTTTTTAATAAATCGGAATTAATTTTATATCTACTGGAAAACGGAAAATATAATTTTGATTTTTCTTTACAATCTGCTTCAACTTTATTTGATATTGAAGAAAGTGAATTAAACAATAAATTTACCAAGGAGTATTTATATTCAAAAATTGATGGTAATAGTTGGGATAAACTTAAAGAATTTGAACATAACTTAAATACTTTAGGAATGGCAACCGGTGACTTTTCAATTAGAACAGACTTGGGTATCGCAAAAATTATTTCTGACTTTGCAATTACAAATAAAAATAATTCAAACTTAATTGCGGGTATAATTAGAAATATTTCAAAAGAAAAAAACTTGGAATTAAGAGCCGAAAAATCCGAGATTATTACTAACTGCCTTAGTGAGCTAAGCGATAACTTGGTTTTTTTTCTTAATAGTAACGGTTATATTAATTTTATAAATGATTACGGTGCAATTACTTTAGGTTATGTTAGAGAAGATTTGATAGGGAAACATTTGTTTGAATTTATATCCGAAAACTCAAAAAGTGATTCCGTCCTTGCTTTTCAAAAAGCATTGGAAACCGAAGGTAGAATTGTTTTTGGAGCGAAAGTATTAGATCGCTTTAAAAATAATATGGATTTTGAATTTAATATAAAAGCGGTTAAACAAAATAACTCAGTTGTTGGATTAATGGGAGTTGCTATTGATGTTACAGATAAAATTAAATCGGAAATACAACTTCGTGAATTGAATGCTAAAATATTTGAACTTAATAGATTAATTGCAATAGAAAAAGATAGGGCAAAACACCAAATATCTTTACTGGAAGAACTAAATAAACTTAAAAATGAATTTATAAGTAATGTTTCCCACGAATTTCGCACTCCTTTGGCTAGCATAATAGGTTTTGCCGAAACTATTGATAGTGATAGAGATTTACCTGCCGAAATGATTTTTGAGTTCAACCGTATTATTTTGGATGAAGGTAAAAGATTAGCAAAATTAATTAATGATATTCTTGACTTTTCTAAACTGGAAAACGGCGGCGAAGTTTTGGATAAACAAAAAGCTAATTTGGTTGAAATTATTTACGATGTTTTTGTTTCATTAATTAAAAGTGCCAACAAAAAAGGGATTACAATTAATAAACAAATACCGGATGCCGAAATAATTATTAATTGCGATAAAGATAGAATTAATAAAGTTTTTTATAATTTATTAGCAAATGCTATTAAGTTTACTAAAAATGACGGATTTGTTAGTATAATTGTACAGGACTTTTTAAAAGAAGTAGAAGTAATAATAAGTGATACCGGTATAGGTATTGCAAAAGATGATATTCCTAAATTATTTCAAAAGTTTACAAAAATTGAAAGACCCGGAAGTATTTTGCCCGGTGCGGGTTTTGGATTACCTGTTGTTAAACAAATAGTAGATTTACACAAAGGTTTAATTCGTGTTGAAAGCGAAATTAACAAAGGATCTACTTTTATAATAAGATTGCCAAAAGAATAAGTGAAGGAGAAAAAATTTTGAACAAATTAGTTTACATTGTTGATGACGAACCTTCTATATTAAAACTTTTATCTCATTGGGTTAAAGCTTTACCCGATTTAATTGTTAAAACTTTTACCAACGGTGCGGAGTTTATTAAAGCATTTAATGACGAAAATCCCGACTTGGTGCTTTTAGATATTATGCTGCCGGATATTAGCGGTATAGATATTTTAAAAAATATTAAAAGAAAAAATTCCGATATACCGGTAATAATCCTTTCTGCTCAAGGAAGTATTGAAGTTGCAATGGAATCTATTAGGCAAGGTGCTTTTGATTATTTTCCCAAACCGATAGATAGAAGCAGATTAGAACCGGCTATTAATAATGCAATTCAAAACTATAGTTTAATAAAAAAGGTTAAAGAACTGGAAAATAACCTTACTAAAGAATATAGATTTGAAAATATTGTATCTTCCGATAAACGGATGCAAGATGTTTTTAAATTGGTTAATAAAGTATTAAATAACGACATTACTGTTTTAATACATGGTGAAAGCGGTACAGGAAAGGAATTGATTGCCAGAGCAATACACTACAACGGATTAAGAAAAAACGAACCTTTTGTGGTAGTAAATTGTGCATCAATACCTCGGGAATTGTTAGAAAGCGAATTGTTCGGTCACGAAAAAGGTTCGTTTACAGGAGCATATCAAAAAAAGGTTGGTAAATTTGAAATGGCTGCGGGAGGGACTTTATTTTTAGATGAAATTGGAGAGATGGAGCCGGCTTTACAGGCAAAAATATTAAGAGTAATTCAACAAAAAGAATTTGAAAGGGTGGGAGGCAACGAAATTATTAAAACCGATGTTAGAATAATTTCGGCAACTAATCGCGATTTGGCTCAAATGGTTAAAGATAGAACTTTTAGAGAAGATTTGTATTATAGATTAAACAGTTTTCCTATATTTATTTATCCGCTAAGAGACAGAAAAGGGGATATTGTTGTTTTAATAAATCATTTTATTGCTACATTTAATAAAAGACATAATAAACAAATTAAAGGAATTGATAAAAAGGCATTAAAACTTTTATACGACTTTTCTTGGCCCGGTAACGTGCGAGAACTTGAAAATACGATTGAAAGATGTATTATTTTATCAGAAGGCGATTATATTACAGAAGATCTTTTGCCATTAAATATTAAAGGGGCAGTTTTTGATATGGGCACAGTATTAAACAAAGGGGGGTTATTTGAAGCCGATATTATTATTCCTTTTGAAAAATTGAAAGAAGAAGCAATTAGACATGCAATTAAAGTAACTAAAGGTAATATTGTTGAAGCGGCTAACCGATTAAATTTAGGAAGAGCAACCTTATATAGATTGATGGAAAAATATGAAATTGAAATTAATAAATAAGAGAAGGACAAATTATGGGAATTAAAGAAGAAATATACGGAGACGTTTTAGTAGCACGAATAATTTTTGACCGAGCTACTTTAATGGAAGCAGAACAATTACGAGATTTGTTATCCAATAGTATTGCCAACGGATATAAAAAGATTATTATTGATCTATCGGAATGCGAATTTATTGATTCTACTTTTTTGGGTGTAATAGTTAATTCTCTTAAAAAAGTTGCAAAAGTACAAGGTGATTTAAAACTTGTTGGATTTAAACCCGCCGTAAAAGCAATGTTTGAACTTACCAGGATGTTTAGAGTGTTTGAATCATTTTCAAATTTAGATGACGCAGTTAACAGTTTCTAAATATATATATTAATTACTAATATGCCAAATAAAATATTACTTGTTGAAGACGAACCAAATATTGCAAAACTTTTTAATTATATCTTAACAAAAGCCGGTTATAAGGTATCATATGCCGAAAACGGTAGCGTAGGTTATAAAAAGACTATGGAGGATAGACCGGATTTAATTATTAGCGATATAATGATGCCCGAAACGGATGGTTTTGCATTCCGTAAAATGTTGTTAAATAATCCTGATGTTGCAAATATTCCATTCGTTTTTTTAACTGCAAAAGGTACTGAAGAGGATATTTTGGAAGCATATAATTTATCTATAGAAGACTATATTATTAAAACCGCATCTCCTAAAATTGTTGTTGCAAAAATAGATTCTATTTTTAATAGCATTAAACGAGAACAAGAAAAAGCTAACGAAGCAATGCAACAAGCCGCAGGGTCGTTAAATGCAACATTGGTGCCCGGTAATAGTCCGGTTTTGGAAGGATATAATTTTGAGTTTATTAATAAACCTTTTGATGAAATACCGGGGGGCGATTTTATCGATTTTATTCCTTTAGACAAAAATAATTTGGCAATTATACTTGGTGATGTAATGGGTAAAAAGTGGGGTGCATGGTATTTTGCCGTTGCTTATGCGGGTTATGTAAGAAATGCTGTTAGAATGGTTTGCAATTCAATAGAAAATTTTTCCGCCAAACTGATTATGGAAAAGCTTAACGAAGCTATTTATAACGATGAACGAATTTCCGAAGTTTTTATTACCTTATCTGTTGTTATTGTTAATAAAATAAATAATTCGATTAAATATTGCGGAGCCGGCGATTTACCCCTTTTACTATTAAAAGACGAAGGTTATGAATTAGTAAAATCTAACGGTTTGTTATTGGGTTTTTCATTGGAGGGTAACTATTCCGATATTGAGATTGAAATGCATTGTGAAAATTCGGTTGTTCTTTTTACGGATGGTTTAATAGATGTTAAAAGAAATGACGGAAAGGTGCAAGATATTGATACTATTGCCCAAGTAGTTTTTAAGTTACATAAAAACAAAAACTCCTTGACCGACTTGGTAAAGGAGTTTATTGATAGTGCTTCCGAAAAGTTTCCGGATGATTTAAGTTTAATAAAAATAACAAAACTTAATCAAAATTATTAATAGTTTTACAAATATCTGAAAATTTTGTATCTGCAACCGAAACTTGTTTGTAAATATCAATTACTTCTTCTTTGGTAATCTTTTCAAAATCTTTTTCAAGCGGAGTAATACACACACCGCCCATATCTACGGATGCAGGGCTAAGTAAAATATTTTTTTCGCCTTCTTCAAAGTAATATGTTGGGCGATGTTTCTCTCTCGGAAATATTACCGTAATCCAATTATTGTTTTTGTAATACCCCAAAATATTTAACATTGGCTCGTTTTCGTCACTTGTAATTACTTTAATAGCATCAATTATACTATAAAAGTACTTTTCTGCTATACCAAAATTGTTGCTTTCAATTGCAATAAAGTTACGTAAATATTTGTTAACCGAGTATATTTTTATATCCCTTTGGCTAAACAATAAATTCCCAAACTTATTTATCAATAAATCATATTCGGTATCTAATGGCATAAAGTTTTTGTTGCCCGCCTGAAAATGCATATGATCAGGGGCAGAAGCACCACATTTTGGACCATTATAAAAAACAACATATCTATCCGCAATTTCTTTTGTCAAAGTCAAAAAATCGTTATATTTGCCAATTATTGTTTGTGGCGACTGATTTATAACCGGAATAGTGAAATGTTCGTTAAAAATTGGGTATGGGTTACATAAAACGAGGTATTCTTTATTAAAAACAATTCCTTTTTGCTCAGGTGGTAGATTATTGTAATGCAAAAAAGATTTTCTTGCTTTTATACTTGCATCGTCAACTTTTGCAGCCGATGAAGTAATACGGGAAGGGTTAAATTGTACTTTAACTTCAAAACCGTCAAAATTAAAAGATTTAATTTTAACTGTTTCCAGTCCCTTATAATTATTTTGTAATAAAGCCCAACTTTCGTATTGTTGTTTTAATAAACAACTCATTTGTTCGGATAAAGATAAAGAACTGCCGTAATTAGACAGTTCTTCATTATTTAATATCAAATGATCAATCATTTAGTCGCATTCCTATTAATTCTTGCAATAAGCTCAATAGTGCGAATTCTATCTTTATATGTGTTGTGATTATTTTGCTTAATAATATCCAGTGCGGCATCACTATTTCCGTCCCAACGTCTGCAAATATAAATCGGTTCGTATATTCTGCCAATTTGATGTTCTCTTGAAATAGCTAAACCGACTGCATAATCTTCGCCGTAACTTACGTTCGGAATTTTAATTTCGCGAAGTAACGGAGTATAGAACGCACGTGGCGCACCTAATCCGTTTATTCTTAATGCATTGTTTCTTCCGTTATCTGGTGTCCACTCTCTGTGATCTATTATTCCGGGAGGTACTTCTTCCAATTTAAAGTTAGTCATTTGGTAAGTACCAACAACCATACCGCATTTTTGTTCATAAAATGCATCAATCACTTTGGTTACTGTAGTTTCGTCTTTATATAAATCATCACTATCTAATTGTAATGCAAATTTACCGCAATATTTACTGTGTACGGCTTCGTTCCAGCAGCCGCCAATACCTAAATCTTTTCTTTCAGGAATAATGTGAACCAATCGGTTATCTTTTTCGGCAAATTCTTTAATTATTTCGGTCGTACCGTCATCGCTATAGTTATCTACTATAATAAGATTAAACTTATATTCCGATTTTTGATTTAATATCGATACAATTGCATCTTTAATTGTTTTAGCACGGTTTTTAACCGGAATAATAACACTTGCTTCAAATTCAAAATTATCTTCATTAAAATTAACATCTTTAAATTCGGGTGCCAAATAACCGCCAATAGCTTTTAAATGTTGAGTGCAAGCAACCTCCATTTCTATTTGAACTTCTCTATTACGCGGGTTAACATAATCAAACATCTTTTCACCCGATTTTCGTGCATCGTTTTCAATTGCAGTATATAAAAATTCGTTAATTCTAAAAAAATCGGCTTTTTGCGATACTTTTAATCTTAAATCGTATAATCCGGCAAATTTATAATCTTTTTCGCAGGTTGTATATACATCTTTAATTATTGAAGTTCTATATAATAAAAGATAACCAAATTCAAAGTCGTCTCGTAAACTCCCTTTTTGATAATCAATAACCGGATGAATTGAACGAATTCCTTCTTTAACGTCAAAATAATCGCTATACACCAAACCAACATTTGTATCATCGGCAACGGAAATCATTCTTTCCAATGCAAACTGTCCTAGTTCAACTTCGGTATCTTTTGTTAATATTAATGTGTAATCACTACTGCTTTTTTCTGCAATTTTTTGGATAGTGGCACTGCTTAATAGCGAATCACAAAGTAACAAAGTACTATTTTCAATAGCTTTAACATCAGGATTAGCACTTACCAAGTAAATATCCTTAACCAAACCTGTCTTGTTTAACTGTTCAACCAATCCTTTCGTAAAATCAAATCCGTTGTAAGATATAAATGCACTTACTCTCATTAGGGTTCTCCTTAATTATATAATTTTAAACCCAAAGATAAGAAAATTGGATGAAATTTTAAATATAAATCGATTTCACGTAAAAAATAGACTGCCAAATATGGACAGTATTTAAAAATATATGGGGATAATAAATGCAGAAAAATAATTCCCCGCAGTAAATCGTGTTATATGACAATGTGTTTAGAGTGTTGGTGAAATAGTGTGTGCAAATGTTTGTAAATATGGTGAGGAAAGATATAATTTGACTATTATTTTGTAATACTTTACGGGCATTTAAATATAATTCCCCGTGTGTTAGTGTAACGTAAGTTTAAATTTTCCTCATGGCTGCAATATTTGTTAAATGTAGTTGTTAAACAAGGCGGGTTAACCTTTTGTAATACAATAAATTAGACTTGTTTTAACATTGTGGGGAAAGTTAAATTTTCAAATAAACAAACAAAAAAATATTTTGTTTTTTTTATTATTTGTATTATATTGGAACTTAAGAAAACTATTAAAAGTTAAAAATTTGTTTTTTTGAAATATTTAGTATAATTAATTAACAAAAAAGAGGTAATATTGAGTAAGAATACAAAGTACTTTTTGTTGTTTTTACTTGGGGGCAAAATTATATTTTTGATGTTTTTTATATTTTTGGTAAATGCAGAGAACAACGCTTCGGAAAATGAAATTAAATTTGCCGAGGTTGAAAATATAATAGATTTTAGTTTTAAGGAAGACGGTGTTGTTCGAGCTACCTGGTACGGAAATCAGTTCCACGGTCGTATGACTGCAAGTGGAGAGGTTTTTAACGAGAACGACCTTACCGCTGCTCATCGCTCACTTCCTTTTGGCACTTTGTTAAAACTGACAAATGCCGAAAACGGAAATAGTGTTGTGATAAGAGTTAATGATAGAGGACCTGTAGCAAAAAGTTTGGATTTGGATTTATCTAAACAAGCTGCTGTAGAATTAGGAATAAAAGACAAAGGCATATCCAAACTTATTTGTGCAAAAGTTAATATAGAGCACGAATTAACAGATTTGTTGCGGAATTATTAAAAAAAATAACAATTTTTTTATTTGACTATTGTTTAGAATTAAAATTGTTAATATATTAGTCCCGTATTAATTAATTACATTTACTTTAACTAA
>DAINPX010000049.1:0-12738 GCA_036743235.1 Melioribacteraceae bacterium | reverse complement strand
AACAACCCAAAGCAGATGTTTTTACTAAAAACGAAAGTTATTGTATAGAACACGATTTATTTGATAAAAACTATTATAGTATTATTTCGGCATTGTTTTCGTTTTTATCTAAAGATAAAGATAAAAGGGATTTATTACTCGGTATAAAATTCCCTATACAACATAATACGGCAATAAATAAGGAAGATTACCATAGTTATTATATAAATAAAGCTATATTATCAAATAATTACTTTTTGCTGCAAGGTCCTCCCGGAACGGGAAAAACTTCTAATTTTTTAACAAACTATATAAAAGAGCTTTATTATAAAACCAATTTGCAAATAATGGTTATAACTTTTACTAACCGTTCGTTAGATGAAGTAATAAAGCACTTAATAAATAATAATTTACATTTTGTTCTTGTTTCAAGCAGCAATAATGAAGATTATTCATTTAAATCTATTCTAAAAAATAATAAGTTTAAAGAAAAGCCGTTTAACGGATTTAGAATTTGTTTGGCAACAATATCATCATATCTATTATATCAAAACGAAATAAATTACCATTTTAAGGTAAATACGTTAATTATAGATGAAGCTTCGCAAATTGCGGAAGTACAAATAATAGGTATATTATCGGAATTTGATAAATTTGTAATGATTGGAGACCACAATCAATTACCCGCAATTTCGGTTCAATCCGATGAGTTTTGTTTTATTGATGATGAAGACCTTAACAAAATTGGATTGTATAATCTGAAAGATTCGTTTTTTGAACGACTTTATACATTAGACGAAAAAGCAAACTTAAAAGATAATATTGATTTACTTACCATACATTACCGAATGCATGAAGATATTGCAAGTTTAATAAATCAGTATTACAATAATAAGTTAATTTGTGGTCAAAAAGCTCAAAATTTACCAAGTACTTTATTAGTAGATGTTGAAATATTCGGCAAAAAACCTTTTAATAAAAGAATTTTATTTTTAAATATAGAGAATGAAACAAACGGATTAAATAAAACTTGTTTAAAAGAAGCCGAAGCAATTAGAACTATACTTGAAAAGTTATCTGATAATTTTGAAGTAATAGATGATGATATGTTTGGGATAATTACACCCTTTAGGTCGCAAATATCTGTAATAAAAAACGAAATTAACAAACTCCCCTTTTATAATAATTTACAAATAGATACCATTGAAAGATATCAAGGTTCTGAAAAAAGAATTATATTAATTTCGTTTGGAGTTAATAATAAGTTGCAACTAAACGGAATTACTTCTTTTAACAGTTCCGGTACATTGGATAGAAAGCTTAATGTTGCGATAAGCCGAGCAAAGGACTATTTAATTTTAATTGGGAACGAAAAGATACTCAATTTACATCCGCATATTAAAAATTTAATTGATGAAATTAAGATAAAAAACAGCTATATCAATTTAAAATAAGATTATTTATATTTTTTTTATTACCTCTATCTTGTTTTAAGTATAAAAAGGTTGACTAAAGTGTTTTTATTTTTTAACTTAGATTTATTATATAAAAATGTTATAAAAAATGGATAATCGCTTTCAAATTTATTTCGAGCAGTCTGCACAGGCTTTTATTTTAATTAAAGATAGTTCTATTGTTGATTGTAATAATGCTGCAATAAATTTGTTCGGTTATAGATATAAATCTGAATTGGTTGGAAAACATCCTTCCGAAATATCACCCCAATATCAACCCGATGGCGAGTTAAGTAGTGTAAAAGCAGAAAGATATATGCAATTAACAAAAGAAAAAGGAAGTTTTAAATTTGAGTGGTTGCATATTAAACAAGACGGAAGCGAAATTATTATTGAAGTTATATTAACATCTCTAAAAATTAACAACGAAGAAATTTTACATGGTACATGGATTGATAATACAGACAAAAAACTAAGAGAAAATGAACTTCAAAAAAATATCGAATTTCAAAAAAAACTGATTTCTACTTTACCCGATATTGTAGTTGTTGCGGATATTAACGGATTTATTACTTATGTTAATGATGAAATTACTAAAATAAGTGATTATACAAAAGATGAAGTTAACGGAAAACATATGTTTTCTTTTTTTCATCCCGATGATTTGGAAAAAGCTAAAATAAACACTGAAAAAATGATCCAAAAATCACTTGGACCTATTGATTACCGAATGTTAAAAAAGAACGGCGATATAATTGTTTTAGAAGTAAACGGAGAAGTATTACGGGATACCAACAATGTAATTTATGGATTTGTATATATTTGCAGAGACATAAGCGAAAAGAAAAAAGCCGAAAAAGAGTTGCTTGAAAGTGAACAAAGGTTTAAAATATTGCAAGAAGCTGCTTTTTCCGGTGTATTAATTCATAACCGCGGCAAAATTTTGGAGGTTAGCCAAAGTTTATGTGATATGTCCGGTTATAGTTATAACGAACTTTTGGAATCGGATATTTCTTTATTGTTCCCTTTAGATTTTATTAAAAAAATTGTAAATCAAGTAGTTAAAGCTACAAACACACCGCACGTAACAAGGTTATTGCGCAAAACGGGTTTAGAAGTTGATGTGGAAATTTTAACAAGGCAAATTCCATTTAAAGGACGATTGGCTCAGGTAGCGGAAATTAGAAATATTTCGGAAAGAATGATAACAGAAGCCAAGTTAAAAGAGTATGCAAACAAACTTGAAGATGCCAATAAAACAAAAGATAAATTATTTTCAATAATTGCTCATGATTTAAGAAGTCCTTTTCAAGGATTATTGGGGTACTCGGAACTATTACACCAAAATTATAACGATTTAGATAAAGACGAAATAAAAACAATTATTAACAGTATATATAAATCACAAAAAAGTTTATACTCGTTAATAGAAAATTTATTGTTTTGGACAAGATTGCAAACCGAAGGATTTACCTTTAACCCCGAAAAAATTAATTTAAAAGAAAAAGTTGAAGAAATATTAACTAATTTTCATCTTAATATAAGCAATAAAAACATTTCTATTATTGTTAATGTGGAATCCGACATATTTGTTTGTGCCGATAGCAATATGTTATCCAGCATTTTACACAACTTAATATCCAATGCAATAAAGTTTTCGTATGAAAAAGGGATAATAACTATATCTGCAAAAACTTATAGAGATAAAGTTAATATTGAAGTTAAAGATGAAGGAAAAGGAATATTAAAAGAAGACTTAAAAAAATTATTTAAGGTTGATGAAGTATTTAGTCAATTAGGAACGGCAAACGAAAAGGGGACAGGTTTGGGGTTGGTTTTGGTAAAAGAAATGTTGGAATTGCATAACGGAAAAATTACTGTTGAAAGTGAAGGAGAGAAAGGAACAAAAATAAGTATCTCAATTCCGAAGAGTTAATAATTATTTTATTAGGGGGATTATTATGCATAATACGATATCATTGGATAAATCGACTACCGAAGGAAATCGGTTTAAGGCATTATTTGATAATATGCAAGAAGGTTTTCTTCTTCATAAAGTAATTTATGACGATAACGGAAAAGCGATAGATTATTTGCTGATAGAAGCAAATAAAGGGTTTACCAACCATACCGGAATTGATTTTAATAGTATTAGAAATAAAAAGGCATCGGAAGTATATAGAATAAATCCACCCCCGTTTTTAGATATTTATGCAAATGTAGCCAAAACAGGAGAACCGATAAAGTTTGAGGATTTTGCCCCTTCGTTAAATAAATATTATTCAATATCGGCATTTTCTCCCGAACCCGAGTTTTTTGCTACTGTGTTTTTAGATATAACCGAACAAAAGTTACTTGAAAAGGCGTTGGAAGAGAAAATTTATAGTTTAACACGCCCTTTAACCGAAGAAGCCGAAATACGGTTTGAAGACTTATTTAATATAGAAGAAATTCAACAAATACAAGATTCGTTTGCAGAAGCTACCGGTGTTGCATCGTTAATTACAGATACAAAAGGAGTTCCTATTACAAAACCAAGTAAATTTGTCTTTTTATGTAACGAAGTAATAAGAAAAACAGAAAAAGGCTTAAAAAACTGTATGCATTCAGATGCTTGTTTGGGCAAACTAAACCCAAACGGTCCCATATATCAACCATGTTTAAGCGGTGGGTTATGGGACGGAGGAACAAGTATTACCGCAGGAAATAAGCATGTTGCAAATTGGCTTATCGGGCAGGTATTGGATGAAAGCCATGATAGAGAAAAAATGTTAAACTATGCTTATGAAATTGAAGCAGACCCCGTTGCATTTAAAAATGCTTTGAACGAAGTTCCGATAATGAGCAAAGAAAGATTTAAAAAAATTTGCGATGCATTGTTTGTTTTGGCAAAACAACTTTCTAAAATGGCATTGCAAAATATGTATCAAGCAAGGTTTATTACCGATCTTAAACAAAAAGAAGATATTATTAATAAACAAGTTGCTGAACTTGAATCTAAAAATGCCGAACTTGAGAGATTTGCTTATACAGTTTCACATGATTTAAAAAGTCCTCTTATTACCATAAAAGGATTTTTGGGGATGATTCAAAAAGATGTGGACAATGAAAGGTTTGACAGAGTTAAAAGTGATTTAAACAGAATTGCGAATGCTACCGATAAAATGCAAAACTTATTGGAAGATTTATTGGAGTTATCGCGAATAGGTAGAGTAATTAATCCTTCCTCACACTTTTCTCTTACCGATATTGCCAAAGAATCTGTTGAATTATTAAATGCATTAATTAAAGGAAACAATGTAGAAATTGAAATTTCAGAACAAATGCCCGTTGTTTTTGCCGATAGATTGAGAATTAGAGAAGTTTATCAAAATTTAATAGAAAATGCAGTGAAATTTAGAGATAAGAATAAAAAATTAATAATTAAAATTGGCTGTAATAAACAATTGGAAAAATGTATATATTATATAAAAGATAACGGAATAGGTATTGAAAGGGGGTATTTGAATAAAATTTTTGGACTATTTGATAAACTTGACCCTAAAAGCGAAGGTACCGGAATTGGACTTGCTATAGTAAAAAGAATTATTGAACTGCACGGTGGCAAAATTTGGGCAGAAAGTGAAGGCGTTGGTTTTGGAACGACATTTTATTTTACCATAAAATAATTTTATTAGAGGAAATAATGAAAGGTGAATTTTTAACAATTTTATTAATTGAAGATAACGAAGACCATGCAGAATTAGTGAAGAGGAGTTTTGAAGACAATGCAGTTGCAAACAAACTAATTCATTTAAAAGATGGAGGCGAAGCCGAAAAGTATTTGTTTGAAAGCAATGAAATGAAAAACAAAAATAATTATCCGAATTTAATATTGTTGGATTTAAGGTTACCGAAAGTTGACGGATTGGAAATTTTAAAAAGACTTAAAACCGATGATAATCTTAAAAATATACCGGTTGTTGTTTTAACTTCATCTCATGCAGAAAAAGATCTGATTACTGCATATACCAATTATGCAAATAGTTATTTGGTAAAACCGTTAGATTTTACTAAATTTACCGGTATGATGAAAGATTTAGGATTTTATTGGTTGGGATGGAACATTAATCCATTCATTAAATGATTAAAACTATGGTAAACAAAACTCTTTTATTGGTTGAAGATGATGAATCTCATGTTGAGTTGATAAAACGCAGCTTTGAAAGTGGTGAAAACATATATGAGATTTTTAACGCAAGAAACTTGGCAGAGGCTAAAAGTTTACTTATTCAAGTTAACCCCGATATTATTTTATGTGATTGGCGATTGCCGGACGGAGACGGAATTGACTTGTTAAAGTTTACAAACGGAACGGAAACACCTCCGTTTGTTATGATGACAAGTTACGGAAACGAAAAATTTGCCGTAGAAGCTATTAAACTTGGTGCATTGGATTATGTTGTAAAATCTTCCGAAACATTAAATAATATGGAGTATATTCTTAATAAATCGCTTCGTGAATGGGAGTTAATTAAAATTAACAATAATATGCAAGCGGAATTGAAGAAAAACGAAGAACTTTTGGCAAAAATTTTTAATAATGCTGTTGATATAATATTTATAAAAAATACTAATAAAGAGTTTATTTCGGTTAATAATTCCTTTTTACAGTTATTTGGTCTTAAATTAGAAGAAGTGATAGGCGAAAAACTGGAATTGTTAAATATAAATTTAAATTTACCAATTGTTGAAGAAACGGATAATAGAGTATTGCAAGGCGAGACCGTAAATCATACCATTGAGATTATAGTTAAAAACAATAAAATGATGTTAAATGAAATTAAATCACCATTATTTGATGAAAACGAAAAAATTATAGGTATTTTTGGTATTGCCAGAGATGTAACCGAAAAGGAATTGCAAAAAACAGAATTAAGAAAATTATCAAAAGCCGTTGAACAAAGTCCTTCGGGCATAATAATTACCGATGAAAAAGGGTTTGTGCAGTATGCAAATAGTCGTTTTTTACAAATTACAAAATATGAAGAAGTAGATATTATAGGAAAACCGTTAAAACAACCGGAACAATTTGATATAAATTTAAAAAATTGGTTAAGCATTAAACCGGGAGAGATGGTTAGCGGCGAAATATTCGATATTAAAAAAAACGGAGAATGCTTTTGGGGTTATGTGGCAATAGCACCCATTACTGATCAAAATAGCAAAATTGCCGGTTTTGTGTGTGTATTGGAAGATACAACGGAAAAAAAAGAGTTTGAAAAACAATTAATAGAAGCTAAAGAAGAAGCAGTAAAAGCCGATAGGTTAAAATCTGAATTTTTAGCTCAGATGTCTCACGAAATTCGTACTCCTATTAATGCAATATTAAGCTTTTCGGGGTTATTACGAGAAGAACTAAAAGATAAAATAGACGATGATTTTAAATCGGTGTTTGAATTTATGGAACTTAGCGGAAAAAGAATAATAAGGACAATCGATTTGTTGTTAAATATGAGTGAGTTACAAACAGGTTCTTTTAAGGTTAAACCGAAAAAATTTGATATTCAAAAACGGGTTTTAGATTATATATATCATGAAAATATTAATGAAGCAAATAAAAAAAATATAAAGTTTGAGATATTAAACAGACTTACGGAAAATGAAGTCTTTTGCGATGAATATAGCACACAACAAATATTAAGCGTTTTAGCCGAAAACGCTATAAAATTTACAGAAAAAGGGGAAGTTCAGATAGTTGTATTTAAAAATCAACAACATAATGTTGTTTTTGAAGTTCGAGATACCGGAATTGGGATATCTGAAGAGTATATGTCAAATTTATTTACTCCCTTTAGTCAAGAAGAGCAAGGATATAGCAGACGATTTGAAGGGAACGGTCTTGGGCTTGCAATTGCAAAAAGGTATTGCGATTTAAATAATGCAAAAATAAAGGCAAAAAGCAAAAAAGGATTTGGCACAACATTTACAGTGGAATTACCGCATAATTAAACAAATTTTTGAATAAAAATTTATTGCATTTATGGGCAATTAAATATGGGAATATTAAAATAATTTATTAATAAAATGCAATAGAAAAAGAAAAAAATTAATTATAAAAATTTCAAAAATTTGAATAATTTTACTTAAAAGATTTGCTTATAATAAATAATTAAGATAATTTAGTAATTAGGTTAAAAATATCTTTTTAGTGATTGAATTTGAAAAATGTAACGACACGAAGAACAAAAATCAAAGGGAGAAACAGTATATGAGGAAAATCATACTCCTTAACGTACTAACATTACTTCTTATAGCATTAAACTTAAATGCGGCAACAACCGGTAAGTTAACCGGCGTTATAAAAGACGCAAAAACCGGCGAACCGTTAATAGGTGTAAACGTTATGTTAGAAGGAACAAGCATGGGAGCCGCCACAAATTTGGACGGTTACTTTGTAATTTTGAACGTGCCTCCGGGTACATACGATGTAAAAGCATCATTCATCGGTTATTCCAGCGTTGTAATTAAAGACGTAAGAATAATTATTGACCAAACAACTACTATTGATATTGACATGCAAGATACGTCATTTGAAACAGGTGAAGTTGTTGTTATTGCAGTTAAGCCGATAGTGCAAAAAGACGTATCTTCCAGCCGTGTAAGTTTGGATATAAAAGAAATCCAAAATATGCCGGTTGTAAGTGCTGCAAGTGTTATAGGTTTGCAGGCAGGTATTCAGGGCATGACAGTGCGTGGTAGTAGTAGCGACCAAACATCGTTTATGGTTAACGGTATTAACCTAAAAGACGAAAGAGATAACACTCCGTTTACGGCAATCAGTTTTACTTCTATTCAAGAAATACAGGTACAAACAGGTGGTTTTAATGCGGAATTTGGTAACATACGTGCCGGTTTGGTTAACGTTGTAACCAAAGAAGGTGATAAAAGTAAATATAATTTTACGTTTTTAGGACGTTATAGTGCTCCGGGACAAAAACATTTTGGCGATTCTCCAAATTCTTACGATTCATATTGGATTAGACCCTATGTTGATGATGAAGTTGCCTGGTCAGGTACAAAAAACGGAAATTGGGACACTTACACACAAGCTCAATATCAAGAATTTAGAGGTTGGAATAAAGTATCTCAAGAACTGTTAAGTGATAACAACCCTAATAACGATTTAACCCCCGAAGCTGCACAAAGGTTGTTTTTATATCAACACAGACGTGAAGTAGATATAACAGAACCGGATTATGATTTTGATATGAGTTTTAGCGGTCCTGTTCCGGTAGTTAGCAGCTATTTAGGTGATTTAAGATTTGCTGCATCTATGAGAGGAACCAAAGAAATGTATATGATTCCTTTATCAAGAGATTCATACGAAGACCGTACAATTCAATTAAAATTAACCAGTGATATTCAACCCGGTATGAAGTTGAGTATTGAAGGTTTATCGGGATATCAAAAAGGCACAAATAGCAGCCGTAGCGGCGGACCCGGTTTATTCCGTTCATCAAGCGGTATTGCAGGCGAATTGGATATTAGAAGCGGTGCAAGTTATTTGGATTCAAGAGTTTTTGCAACAGATTATTGGGCTCCAAGCCAAATAGATAGACATGCCATTGGTATTAAATTTACACATGTATTAACACCATTAACTTATTATGAAATAAGTTTAAACCAAGTTGGTTCCAAGTACGATACCAACCCGGGCAGAAAACGTGATACATCCAAAGTTTTTCAATTTGCCAATATGTTTGTTGATGAAGCTCCGTTTGGAGTATTCAGCGGTACAAGTGCCGGTATAGGTTCATCAATGAATATGGGTCTTGGGTTTAGCAACAGTCGTGATACAAGCGAAGTTATTACCTATTCGGCTCGTTTCGATTTAGTTAGTCAATTAGATAAATATAACAACATTAAAGCAGGTTTGGAATTTACTTACACAGATAATAATGTAAACTATGCTTTAGTAGAACCTTCGTTACCAACAAACAATACACAATCTAAATGGCGTACATATCCAATTAGAGGTGCGTTGTATATACAAGATAAATTAGAATTTGCAGGAATGATTGCAAATATCGGTTTACGTTTAGATTATTCGCATGCCGGTGGCGAGTGGTATGTATATGATTCATATAACAGAGCTTTATCAGGGGCTTTATCATCAGGTTTGGATACATTACTTCAAAAAGAGAGTACCGAAAAACTTCTTAGTTTAAGTCCTCGTATCGGTATAGCTTTCCCTATTACCGTAGATAGCAAGTTGTATTTTAACTACGGTCATTTTAGAAGTATGCCTGCACCCGAAGATTTATATCTTTTAAGAAGAAGTCAGGTTAATAACTCTATAGTTCGTATTGCAGACCCAAATAATCCTTTACCAAAAACCGTTGCATACGAATTGGGATACGAACAAAATTTATTTGACCAATTTTTATTAAGAGTTGCCGGTTATTACAAAGACGTAACAGACCAAACCAGATTGGTTACTTACACAAGCCGTGATAACTCGGTTAGTTATTCAATTCCTAAACCAAATAATTACCAAGATATACGCGGTTTTGAAATTACCGCAACCAAAAATCGTGGTTTATGGGTACAAGGATTTATTAACTATACTTATGAAGTTATAACAGGCGGAAACTTCGGTTTACCAAGTTATAACGAAAACCCGACAACACAAAGAGAAATAGAAAGAACAACCTCTAACTTTAAACAAACTAAACCAACTCCGCGTCCTTATGCTCGTGCTAATGTGGATTTCTTTACACCGGAAGATTTTGGACCCGAATTTTTAGGTATCAAATTACTTGAAGATTGGAGATTAAACTTTGTATTATCCTGGAGAGCCGGAACTTACTTTTCTTGGACAGGACCGGGAGGAACTATGCCGGGTTATGAAAATAACATTCAATGGAAAGATTATTACAATGTTGATATGCGTTTATCCAAAGCTTTCCGTTTTAACGGTTTAAGTGTAGAATTGTTTATGGATATGACAAACATATTTAACCATAAATATATGGATTACAGAGCCGGTTTTGCAGATGCAAAAGATTATGACGCCTATATGAAATCCTTACATTTACCGAATGATATAGCAGGTCAATTTAACTACGGTAATATTCCGGGTGATGATAAACCGGGTGATTATAGATCCGGTCCTTACATTCCTTGGGATGAAAATGCCAGCGAATCGCAAAAAGACGAATGGCGTAAAAATAAATCATATATTGATATGCCAAACTTAAGTTATTTAACATTTTTAAACCCAAGAAATATTTACTGGGGTTTAAGATTTACCGTAGAGTTTAATTAGAGTGAGGCGAGTAATGAAATTTATAAATATAATTAGTTTAAAAAAAGCGTTTGCGTTAACCATTATTCTTTTAATAGGAATGCAAATAAACACAAATGCACAATATAAAAACAGATGGATGAGTGCGGGCTCGTTGCATAATTGGTTTTGTGAAATTGGAAGTGAATTGGAGGAAGGCGGATTTGTTAAAACTCAGCAAGAAGGTTTTTCTTGGCCGTCTATTTATCCTTACCAAGATATGCAAGCTGCCAGAGGATTTTGGATTGGAGCAAAAAACTTTACAGATGAAAAAGGTGATTTTTATCCTTATAAAGTAGTTACTGCAGGTCCAAGAAATCCCGCAATTTGGGCGTTTTATCCGCAAGAATTTAAAATGATTGCAAAATTCCCTTTAAGCGAAACAACAGTTGACGGAAATATTACTTATCAGAAAGATGTAACAATTGACGAAATAGATAATTCGTTGGTTTTTGACCGTCAATTGCGTAACGTTGTTAATTCTCAATTGGGAATAACGATGACAAGAACTATAAGTCAGTTTTCGCAACCATATAACGATAACTATATATTAGTTGAATACGAATTTAAAAATACCGGTAATACCGATGCGGATGCCGATATTGAATTACCCAATCAAACCTTAGAAGGCGTAATGTTCTATTTTACGCATCGTATGGCAGTAAACAAGCAATCGCGATACGTAATCGGAAACTCGACAGGTTGGGGAAAAAATACAATGATTGATTCGCGTGGGGATGGAGTTAAAGTTGACCCTGCAAACGAACAATTTAGAGCACAATTTGGATGGCACGGTTATACGAACGAAAAAGAAGTTGGTTACGATAATATAGGTGCTCCTATTTGGGCAATCAATTCTAATTCAAAAAGATTTTTAGACCCTGGCGATACAGTAGGTCGTTTAGGTGCTACTCAGTTTTTTGGATTTTTAACATTGCACGCCGATAAAGCAACCGATGATAAAAATGACGATTTAAGCCAACCTACAACAACATTCTACGAAAATAGTGATGATTTGTTGTTTTTGGCTGGTGCAAGCCCATATAACCAAGATAGAATGGCTCGTGAATACTCTTTAATGACAAAAGGTCATCCTACAAAAAGACATGCAGAAACAGTTGAACCATCGGGTGATTTTGCTAATCAAAAAACAGACCCTAACTTAGGAAACTCAGGCGGATTTTCAATAGGTGCGGGATATGGTCCTTATACTTTAAAACCCGGTGAATCGGTTAAAATAGTTGTTGCCGAAGTTGCAGCAGGGATGAGTTATGCAGAACAATTGAGAGTAGGCAAGTTGTTTAAACAAGGTAAAATGTCTGCTTATGATAAGAATAAAGAAGTTATGAAAGGAAAAGATTCGTTATTCAAATCTTTCCGCAACATTATTACTGCCTATAATGCGGGCTGGGATAAAGTTCCTCAACCTCCTCGTCCTCCAAAAATGTTTTCTGTTCAATCAGGCGGTGATAGAATTACTTTAAGTTGGGATGTTGATCCACAAGATCCTAATCCTGCTGAAGGATTTGAAATATGGCGAGCATTAGGTAACGTAGATAGTAATTATACTTTGGTACACACTGCAAGTGCCGATGAAAGAACATATGAAGATAAAGACTTAATAAGAGGTTTTAATTATTATTATTATGTTGTATCCTACAGAACTCTTAACTCATCTGTTGCCGGAACGCCGGCAGGTAAATTAAGAAGCGGAAGATACTTTACCCAAACTTACGACCCTGCAAACTTGCAACGTATGGCAGGTACTCAGTTAAGCCAAATTCGTATTGTTCCAAATCCTTATCATATTAATGCACAAAACAGTGTAAGATTTCCCGGTGTTGCCGATGCAGACAAAATAGCATTTTATAATATACCCGGTGAATGTACAATAGATATTTATACGGAACTAGGTGAATTGATTAAAACAATTGACCATACCAACGGTAGTGGCGATGAATTTTGGTACTGTGTAAC
>DAINPX010000048.1:0-12751 GCA_036743235.1 Melioribacteraceae bacterium | reverse complement strand
CCACTTGGACATTCCGGGCATTTTAAATTACATCTATTAGTGGGTTCTATTGAAAAGGTTAATGGTTTTCCCCAAAGAAATACTTTTTTTGTGTAAACCGAGATTAAATATGATATCAATATTTTAAAGATATTTATTAATCTTGATAAGGTTAAATATTTAATTATATTAAATTCCACTATATTTTTCCCAATATCTAAAATTCGACATTAAAACCTATACCGAATTTGTTTAATCGTTTTGAAAAATATTCACTGAAATAATGCATTCCCATATGATAAGAAAAATAGAAGTTTATTCCTTTCGTATAAACATCACCCAATTTTACCCCTGCAATAATAGTATTATTACCATTATAAATAGGAGTACCTATTAAACTAAAATGATAAGCCAAATACATATTAGACTCTTTTTCAAGAATCTCACCTAAAATATTGTTAAAGTATAATTCAATACCTGAATTAAACGACCAGCGTTTAAGTATTTCGGGACGAATTAAAACCGAATAACTTGGACTACAATATAATCTATAATCTCCTTTGCTAAAATTTTTCTCTTTAACAAATGTCAATTCCATAAAATCTCGAGCATATGGCACAGGTAAATAATTATTTTTCCATGTACCTTTATCACTATTATAACTGCCATCAACAAGGTGAGCACTATTATGAATTATTCTAAATCTAAATTTATAATCTAATGTTTTATTAACTTTTACGGATGCCGTAGCATTTCCACCAAAAAAACCATCTAATGCATCAATCTGCAGGCGTTTCCCTTCATAGCTGGAAGCTAATCCATAAGCCATAAAATCAATACCCAAACTAATTTTCGTATCCGGTAATAAATTATTGTATTCTATTATATCAATGCTATTACCAATATCTACTTTTAAACTTCTATCATCCGGAAAATATAAAACTCCTATCCTCGGCTCGTAAACATTTGCAATCAAAGGTTTGAAGTGTAACCCTTCAGGTAAAAAATTTACATTTTTTTGAGCATATACACAAAAATTAACAAAAAAGATTGTTAAAAATATTATTTTTTTAAACATACTTTAGTGAACCAAATAATTGAAATTAAAGGTTTAAACATAAGGAATTTTTAAGTAAATTAGTGATAATAATTAATTATATTTGGCAATTATATGTTCATAGACTATAAAAAATTACCCAATCAAAACAATTTATTTTTAGATTATATTTATGATTTTTCAAAAGTTAAAAACTTTTATATAAAAGATTTTAGAAAAACTTATAATTATATTAAGCATTTTGAGGAAGTCTGTTATAAACAAAGACCTTTTGCAAAAGAGCTGTCCGAAATAATTAAAAAGCAGTACGGAGATATTTCGGTTTCTAAAACCACCGAAAATAATATTAAATCAATTGCAGGAAATAATACAATTGCTATAGTTACAGGACAACAATTAGGAATATTCGGAGGACCTTTATATACTTTTTATAAAATAATTACTGCAATAAAACTATCTATAGAATTAAAAAATAAATTCTACGGCTATAATTTTATTCCTGTATTCTGGTTAGAAGGTGATGACCATGATTTTGAAGAAGTAAATAACTTGAGTATAATAAATAAAGAAAATAATTTGATTAACATCAAATATGATGATAACTTTTTGGGGAATTTTAGAAGTAATATTGGCAATCATAAATTAAAATCTGAATTTAACTTAACTTTACACGAATTGGAAAACAATTTACGTAAAACCGACTTTACTGCTCAATTATATGATAATATAATTACATTTTATAGAGAAGGAAGAACTTTTAAGGAAGCTTTTAGAGATTTATTATTTAACTTGTTTGATGATTTTGGATTAGTTCTTTTTGACCCTCAAAGTAATCAAATAAAAAATTTACTAAAACCCATATTTTTTAAAGAACTTGATGAATATCGTAACCATCTCCAAATAGCAATAGATACTAGTGCATCTTTGGAGGTAAATTATCATGCTCAAGTAAAAATTAAACCGATAAATATGTTTTTATCCGAAAATGACGGACGATTTTTACTCGAACCGGATGAAGATAACTTTAAATTAAAAAATAAAAGGAAAAAATACACCAAAGAAGAATTAATTGATTTATTAAAAACTCATCCTGAAAGATTCTCTCCCAATGTTTTATTACGTCCGATATGCCAAGATTTTCTATTACCGACTGGTTTTTATGTGGCCGGTCCTGGTGAAATTAGCTATTTTGCACAAGTTATCCCTTTTTATAAGGAATTTAATATAGTACAACCTTATATTTATCCTCGTGCTTCCATTACGCTTATAGAAAAAAACATTAAAGAATTATTTGAGAAATATAATTTGTCTTTTGAAGATATAATGGAAGAAGAAAATAGATTAATTAAAAAAGTTCTTAATACAGCTTCCCCTCTAAATATTGATGAATTATTTATTAAAAGCGAAAATAATATAAAAACGGAAATAAAAACACTGGAAAAAGATTTGTTAAAAATCGATAAAAATTTAGAAGAAGCTGTAACCAAAAGCACAGAAAAAATCATTCAAACACTTCAAACTTTAAAATCAAGAACAGAAAAAGTATTTCAATCTAAAAATGATGTAACATTGCGACAACTAAATAAAATGAAGAATTTAGTATATCCTAACAATAATTTTCAAGAAAGGGAATTAAATTATATCTATTTTGCAAATAAATATGGTGTTAGTATTATTAAGCATATATTTAATGAAATTTCAGTTGGCAGATTTGAACACCAAATAATTGAATTATAATCCTTTTAAATTGATTCTTCGGTATCTTTATCAAAAAAGTATAATTTATTGGTATTAAATAATACTTTTATTTTTTCACCGGCTTTAATTTCTTTTTGGATATTGGTTCTTGAAACAAATTGGTTACCTGAAATATTAAAATAAAGGAATATTTCGTTACCCATCGGTTCAACTACTTCACTTTCAAATTCAAATTGCCCTTCTTCCGAAATATTAATATCTTCAGGTCTAATGCCTAAATATATTTGCAAGTCAACGTATTTATTTAATTTTTCGTAATATGTATTAGGTATTTTAAGTTTATATTTATCAGTATTATCTACAAAATATAAGTTTTCTTGTTTCAATATTTTCCCTTCAATAAAATTCATAGCTGGACTACCAATAAAGCCGGCAACAAATTTATTAATTGGTTTATTATATAAATTTAACGGAGAATCAACTTGTTGAATATAACCATCTTTCATTATAACAATTCTATCTCCCATAGTCATTGCTTCAACTTGATCGTGGGTTACATATACCATTGTTGCATTTAATTCTCTATGCAATTTTGAAATTTCGGTTCTCATCTGAACACGTAATTTAGCATCTAAATTACTTAACGGTTCATCAAATAAAAATACTTTTGGCTTGCGAACAATAGCCCTACCAACGGCAACACGTTGCCTCTGTCCGCCTGATAAAGCTTTTGGTTTTCTATTCAAATATTCGGTTATACCCAATATTTTTGCTGCATTATTAACACGTTCTTTAATTTCGTTTTTATCAAATTTGCGTAATTTTAATCCAAAAGCCATGTTTTCAAAAACCGTCATATGTGGATATAAGGCATAATTTTGAAAAACCATTGCAATATCTCTATCCTTAGGCGATATCTCGTTAACACGAACACCATCAATAAATAGATCTCCTTCAGATATCTCTTCTAATCCGGCAATCATTCTTAATGTGGTAGTTTTTCCACATCCGGATGGTCCTACTAATACAACAAATTCTTTATCTTTAATTTCGATATTAACATTATGAACCGCTTTATTTCCGCCTTCATATATTTTAGAGACGTTCACTAACTTCACTTCTGCCATTTTATACCTCTATAATCTCATTAATTTGATTTATAAAATTTGGATTAGAAATATTTACACAATCAAAATCTTTTACTATTCCACCAGAATTTAATAGCATCGAGAGAATTCCAAATGTCATCGCTATTCGATGATCACAAAAACTCTCATAAGTTACTTTCTTATCATCAGGATACCCTTTTAAAACAAAGCCATCAGTATTTTCTTCTATTTCAAGCCCTAGTTTTTTATAATTTTTAACCAAAGCTTTTATCCTGTCAGTCTCTTTATACCTTAATTCTTCAGCATTGGTAATTCTAAAATCACCTTCCGCAAATAAACCTGCTAAACTTAATATAGGTATTTCATCAATAATATTAGGAATTATTTCTTCAGTTATTTTAATATTGTGTAATTCACTACTTTTTACTAAAATATCGCCCGAAAACTCTTTATTTGTAAAATACTCATTTATTACTTCAATATTCCCACCCATTAATTTTAATACTTTAATTATTCCGGCTCGGGTCTCGTTCAATAAAACATTTTTAATAATCAATTCACTTTTTTTAACTAATAAACCTAAAACAATAAAAAATGCAGCTGTAGAAATATCTGAAGGAACTGAATACATGTTTGAAACCGGATAATCGTTCTTTGATACAAATATATTTTTTATCCCATTTTCATAAACCGTTTTTAATCCGAGCATTTTTTCCGTATGGTCCCTGGTTATAAAAGGTTCTTTAATTATGCTCTCTTTATCAAAGTATAATCCTGCTAATAATAAAGCACTTTTAACCTGTGCGCTTGGTATATTTAATGTATAATTAATAGCATTGGTTTTATAAGCAGGAAAAATTGTTATAGGAAGTTTTCCATCTGTTGTTTTAATATTAGCACCAAACATTGCCAGAGGCTCAACAACGCGTGTCATTGGTCTTTTGGATAATGAATTATCACCAACTATAGTTGTTTCAAAATCCTGCATGCATAATAATCCGGTTAATAAACGAGCTGTAGTACCCGAATTACCTGCATCAATAGTTACGTTTTTTTTATTAAATCCTTTAAATCCTTTACCGTCAACTACTATTCGCTCATTATTAATATCAAAATCAATTCCAAGTCTTTCAAAACAGTTTATTGTGGACTTAACATCCTCACCGTTAGAACAATTGGTAATAATTGATTTCCCTTTTGCCAAAGCAGAAAAAATAACACTTCTATGAGAAACAGATTTATCACCAGGTAAATTTAATATACCGTTAACTTTATTAATTTTGTTAAAGCATTTATCCATTAGTACGAGCACCATTTATCAATTAAATTTTCATATTCAGTTTCGCTTAACGACTGTTCATTATATAATCCCAATACCATTCTTTGACGTAAAACCTCGTACATTGTAACCGACACGGCAACTGATACATTTAGCGATTGAGCCATCCCAAACATAGGTATATATACTAATTCATCACAAAGTTTTTCTGCTTCTTCCGAAATTCCTCTGTGCTCATTCCCAAATAGTATAGCAGTTTTTTTTGTAAAATCTATATCATAAATACTTTTAGCATTTTCGGATATTTTGCTTCCAATAATATAATAACCTTCTGCTTTAAGTTTTTTGAAACAATTTTCAACTATATTATGTCTCTCAAATTCAACCCATTTACTTCCACTGCCCGATACTTTATTACTTAATCTGGGAAATTTTTCGATATGGTATAACAAATTAATCTTTTTAACTCCTACCGAATCACAACTTCTAAAAATTGCACTTACATTATGCGGATCATGAATGTTTTCTAAAATAACTGTTAAATCTTTTTGTCTATATTTTAGTACTCTTTTTATTTTCGATAATCTTTCTTTACTTTTAAATTCTCTCACTTTATCTCTTTATCAAAAATCAACTTGTAAATTGTTCTATTTTTTTCTCTTTTTGCCAAATCAATATTTATTTTTTTTCTATCGTTAAATCCCAAATAATAACAAAGCATCTTAACAGCTTCTTCTAAAGCATCTTCATGTTTATGTGCCCAACAATCAATTCCATTGATACTTGGAATAATTGCAGTGCATCCGTCATCACTATTGGTTATAATTAAATCTAAAACCACTAATAACCTTTATCTTTATTTATCTCTTTATTTACAATTTTAACACTAGCGCTAGCTCCAACTCTATCAGCTCCGGATTCAATCAACAAAGCTGCATCTTCATACGATCTTACTCCTCCGGATGCTTTAACACCAACACTACTTCCTACTACGTACTTCATTAAAGCAATATCGGCAGCTGTTGCACCCCCTTTACTAAAACCTGTAGAAGTTTTCACAAAGTCGGCTTTTGCTTCTTTACAAATTAAACAAGCTTTAATCTTTTCTTCATCAGTTAATAAGGCGGTTTCCAAAATAACTTTGCATACTGCATTATGTTTTTTTGCCGTTAAAACAACTTTATTAACATCTTCAAAAACGGTTTTATAATCACCTTCCTTTAATTTACCTATATTAATTACCATATCTATTTCTTCGGCACCATTATTAATAGCCTGTTCTGCTTCAAAACGTTTTGTTTCTGTAGTATTAGCTCCTAGCGGAAAGCCAATAACAGTACAAACCTTTACCGGTGTATTCTTTAATATTGAATAACATAAGCTAACATAAAACGGATTGACACAAACAGACGCAAATGAATAACGTTTTGCCTCTTCACATAATTTTATTATGTCGTTTGAAGTAGCTTCAGGTTTTAATAAAGTATGGTCAATCATCCTAGCCAAACCTATATCAGAAATTTCCGATCCAATACCTATTCCGGCTGCAATTCTTTCTGCTCCTGATTCAATTATTTTTTTAACTGCTTTCGGTTGTTCTACAACATTCTTTTCCCAACCTTTACAGCTATCTAAACTACAATAAAAATCATGTAAAGATTTTTCAATAAAAACTTGATTAACTATCTTATCAATTCTTGAATCCATAAATTTACTCGCTCAAATTATTTATTCTGCAAAAAGCTTTAAAGGTATTTTTCATAAGCATGGCTATTGTCATTGGACCTACCCCACCCGGTACAGGCGTAATAAACGAACTTTTTGGAGATACGGTTTCAAAATCAACATCTCCAACAATTCTATATCCCTTTGCTAATGTCAAATCTTCTACTCTATTTATTCCCACATCAATAATTACAACACTATCTTTTACCATATCCCCTTTTATAAAATTAGGAGAACCAATTGCCGCTATTAAAATATCGGCACTTTTTGTATAAACGCTTAAGTCTTTAGCAGCTGAGTGGCAAATAGTTACAACACAGTTTGCACCTTCTTTTTTTTGTAACATAATGTTTGCAATCGGCTTTCCAACTATATTGCTTCTGCCTACAACAACACAGTGTTTGCCTTTGGTTTCTATATTGTAACTTTTAATAAGTTCCAGTATTCCAAAAGGAGTACAAGGATAAAAGGCATCTTTTCCTATAACAAGATTCCCCATATTCACAGGATGAAATCCGTCAACATCTTTTTCCGGAGTAATTGCCTCAATTATTCTATCTTCATTTATATGTTTAGGTAAAGGTAATTGAACAAGAATTCCGTGAATATTGGTATCATTATTATATTTATTTACAATATTCAACAAATCTTCTTCACTTATAGATGATTCGTGTTTTTCCAGAACGGAATACATCCCTATTGTATTGCAAGCTTTTCCCTTCATCGAAACATATGATAAAGAAGCAGGGTTATCACCTACAATAATAGTAACTAAACCGGGAACTTTGCCCGTTTCATCCTTTTTGGATTTAACTTTTTCGGTAAGTTGAGCTTTTATTTCATCTGAAACTTTTTTACCGTCAATTAGAACCATCGTTCACCTCTTCTTTTATTTCATAAGTTTTGTCAAATTCAGGATAAAAAATTCTTTCAATTTCTAAACATTTTCCCGTTTCGGAATCTACGGTAACAACAACCGCACTAATATGATTATTCTCGGTTGCCGAAATATACTTTTGTGGTGTTTGATATATAAATCTATTAATTGCTGCATCAATCTTCATCCCAATTACCGAGTCATAGGGTCCTGTCATACCAACATCTGTAATAAAACCGGTGCCTTTGGGAAATATTCTTTCATCAGAAGTTTGAACATGAGTATGAGTTCCAAAAACTGCAGAAACAGAACCGTCAACAAAATAAGTAAAAGCTATTTTTTCGGCAGTTGCTTCTGCGTGAAAATCTACAATAATAATTTTAGTTTCTTGACTAATTTTTTTTATTGTATTTTCGCCAATTCTAAATGGACAATCGATCATAGGCATAAACGAACGACCTTGTAAATTCAATACTCCTATTTTATATTTGCCCTCATCTATTATATAATAGCCGTTTCCATATGTACCTTTAGGGTAATTCATAGGTCGTAAACTTCTTGGCTCATTTTTCAAATAATCTTGCGATTGAGGTTTATCCCAAGTATGATTTCCACCTGTAATTACTTTTACTCCTAACGAAAATAATGATTTTCCCTCTCTTTGTGTACATCCCTTTCCGTCAGATATATTCTCTCCGTTTGCAATAATAACATCTATATTATATTTTTCTTTTATTGTAGGTAAAAATGTTTCAACTATTTTTAACCCACTGGCTCCTACTATATCACCAATAAATAATATTTTTACTTTCATTATATTCCAAAAAAATTAAATTTAAATATAGCCAAAATCAATTAATTTATAAAGTTTATTATTATGTTTATTTAAATTTGTAATTAATTTTTTTTAATGCCAATAATTTTATATATTATTATTTATATCTTATTCATTTAATCTATTTAGCTATGACTAACTTAAATTTATTATTTTCTTTTATTGATTACTCTCCGGTCGGAATGCTTATTTTTGACGACAATTTTTTAATTAAATATATAAACAATAATTTTTTGCGTTTTGGTGTTACAACCAGATCAAATAAAAACTCACTAATTAATTCTAATTTATTGGAATTAAATTTATTTGATAATGAATTGACTTATTCAAAAATTTTTGATTTAAAAAACAATATTCCTTTTGAACTAGAAATTTTATCACAAAAGATGCAAGATTCATCCGAACTTAAAATTATATTAAAGGGAACGCCATTTTTTGAAAACAACATTTTTAAAGGTGGTATTTTAATATTAGACGACTTTATTTCTGAAAATTTAGTTAACTTATCTGATAACACCGTAAATGCATTGACAGGTTTAATAGAAAAAACAGGTAAATTTTGGGTTATTTCTGATACAACAGGTAATATTTTAAGTTTTTCAAACAATATCAATCTTAAAGAAAAATGTTCTATTGTTGATTTGTTTGTTCCCGAAAGTAAAAATGCTCTATTAGAAATTTTGGTTAATCTAAAAAACCTGTTTGATTACCAAGAAATCGAATTATATTCAGATTATTTTGAAAGCGAGATAATATTTAAAACTGCATTTCTTGTTATTAACGATAGTTTAAATAAACCCGTAATTCTTGCAATATTGGAAGATATCACACTTCATAAAATCAATTATAAAGAATCCGAACTAAAATCAGTCGAAATTAAAAAGTTGAATACTGTTTTGGATAATTTGGTTGATTCAATAATTACTTTAGATAAGGACGGATTTATTACTTCAATAACAAAGAATGAGTTGAATTACTCGATTTATCCCAATTACAACCTTTTGGGTAAATTTATTTCAGAACTAATTCCATGCTTAACAGATGAATACTTTAGTAAATTGAAGGATGAAATATTTAAAAAGAAAGAATGGACCGGAAGATTAAATTTTTATTTAAATAATGAAGAAATAATCTTAAATTCATCATTTTTTTTAATTGAAGATATAAACGAAAAAAATATCATTTTGTTATGCAAAGATATTTCTAAATCTTATAGTTACGAAAAAGAGCTGAAGAAATCTGAAGAACATTACAGATCTATTGTAACAAATAGCAAAGAATTTATTTTGACGTTTAATTTAAAAGGAGATATTAAGTACATAAATCCTCATTTTAGTAATGAATTTAAAATTAAATTTGAAGATGCACTTCTTCTTAATGTTTGCGATTTTATTGATAAAGATGAGATTAGTAAAGAGTTTAACTTTGAGTATTTAACTCAAAATAAAATAAAGACTTTAGAGTTACCGTTAAAAAAAATGGACGGTAGAAAAATTTATGTTGTAGCTAATTTTACACCGGTTAATGATATGCTTAATAATCCGGAGTATTACATTGGAATATTTTCGGATATTACAAGTCAAAAAGAATCGGAAAAAGATCTTTTACTAATAAAAACGGTTTTTGAAGCGTCAAAAGATGGTATTGCAGTGGAAAGCGATAATGTATTGCAACTTGTTAACGATTCATTTGCACGAATATTCGGTTATGATACGCCTCAAGAAGTTATCGGATTAAGTCCACTTGAGTTTATTTATAAATCTCAGAAAAGTGAATTCCTATCCATTCTAGATCGGTTAATAAATTCGCAAATAGAAACTAACAGATTTGAAGTTTTAGGTTTAAAAAAGAATGGAGACGTAATAATTTGCGAATTTTCGTTAGGAAATTATCAGATAGGAAAACATGATTATATTGTTATGTTGGTTAGAGATATTACTGAAGAGAAAGAAGCACAAAAGGCTTTGGAAATTTCTGAAGAGCGATATAGAAGTATTACTGAAAACATAAATGAATTTATTTGGTTGGCAGAAAGAATAGAATCCGGATTAGAAGTAGTGTTATATACTGATGCAATATTAAAAATTACAGGATACTCCCCTAATAATTTTTTAAAAGATAAAAAATTATGGTATAAAATTATTCACCCAAATGATTTACCTTTTTTTATTTCTTCATTAAAAAAATTTTATAAAAACAATATCAAATTTTCGGATGAATTTGAGTATAGAATAATTAATAAAAACGGTGATATTTTTTGGATAAAAAACAAAATATCTTTAATTAGAGATAAACAAGGTGAAATAAATAAATTATTCGGACTTGTAAGTGATATTACTTTAACAAAAAAAAGTGAAGAAGAGTTAAAAAGTTATGCAGAAAGTTTGAAAACATTAAATGAAACGAAAGACAGGTTTTTGTCAATTATTTCACACGATTTGCGAACGCCGTTTTCTTCTATTCTTGGTTTTACCGATATATTATTAAATAATAGAGAAATACCAAAAGAAAAACTATATGAATATATTTCTTTCATTCATGATTCTTCTTCAAACATGTTAAATTTGGTAAATTCTTTATTAGATTGGACAAGAATTCAAACCGGAAGAGTTAATTTTTCGCCTGAACGAATAAATGCACGTTCTTTGATTAATAAATCGGTTCAAACTTCTACCGGAGTTGCATTACAAAAAGGTATTGAAATTTATATTAATATTGATAATGACATTAACATAAATGCTGATGAAAATTTAATGTTTCAAGTTTTTAATAATTTGCTTTCTAATTCAGTTAAATTTTGCAAAAAAGGAGATAAAATTGAAATTGGAGCAGTAAAAAAAATAAACGATAATTTAGTTGAATTTTGGGTAAAAGATACAGGTGTTGGTATAAAAAAAGAAGACCAAGATAAACTTTTTAAAATTGAAACAAAATTTACATTACAAGGCACTTCGGGTGAAAAAGGAAGCGGTTTAGGTTTATCATTAGTTAGTGATATTATAAAAAAACACGGTGGTAATATTTGGGTTGAAAGCGATTATGGTAAAGGCACAAAGTTTATTTTTACTTGTCCTATTTCTTCTTCAAACATTTTATTGGTTGATGATGTTTCTACAGATAGGATATTATATGCAAAATTACTTAAAAGCTTATTGCCTAACTACAATATTATTGAAGCCGCTGATGGTAAAGAGGCTATTGATAAAATAAAACAATATAATCCTGCAATAATTATAACAGATCATCAAATGCCAGAAATGTCCGGTTTAGAATTGATTAAAGCTGTTTATTCTTCAAAAATTAAGTTTAAACCTCCTTTTATTCTGCTTAGTATGTATCTTGATAATAATTTAACAGAAGAATATAAAAACTTAGGTATCGAGTTTACTTTTACTAAACCTGTTAATTTAACAAGCTTTAAATTTGCTTTAGAAAAATCATTAAAAAAATCATTTATAGCTTAAAATTATTTAATAGGTTCATCTAAAATTGAAAACTTATCCCACCCTTTAAAATCGTAATGCCACCATTCAGATTTAAGCGGAGTAAATCCGAATTTAATCATGGTTGAGCTTAAAATTTCTCTATTTGCCATAATTTCTTTCGGTAAATCTTTAAACGTTGAGTGTGCCTTTTCTGTAAAATCATCATAATCAGTGCCCATATCTAACTCAATTCCGTCCTTATCAATAAGTGTTAAATCTATTGCTGCACCACGATTATGCCTACTCCCTTTTTGTGGATTTGCAACATAATCTTCATTTGGCATAATTTCCCACATAATTTTTTGTACACTTAATGGTCTATATGCATCAAATACTTTAATTCTTAAATTGTATTTTTCAAGAAGATACTTATTTGCAGCAACTAAACTATCCCCTACTACTTTTCTGATGTAAACATTACCTGTGGGATAGAGTACTTGATTAGTAAAATTGTTTTTAGTTGCATATTTAACATCAAAAACTATGGTTGAATCTAAAGATTTTAATGCAACAATACAAGTATCGTTTTGTGCGATAATATTTATCGCACAAAAAATTAAAATTATCGTTATATTTTTCTTCATATTATTTAACTTTTCTTAAAACACATCCGGTAGATGCAGGTATATTTAACCCATTTTTAACTTTTTTAATAGTTTCAATTCCGGCAGATTCACCATTTACAATAATTTCCCATTCTCCTTTTG
>DAINPX010000047.1:0-12755 GCA_036743235.1 Melioribacteraceae bacterium | reverse complement strand
ACTTCTCGCATCTCCATCAGCTAAAATAAAGGCTTCATCAGTTTTATTATCTAATACAAGTCTAATAATTTCGTCTCTTAACTTAGAATATTTTTCAAAATTGTCATTAAACGATTTTAATAATAATTTTTCATCATCATTTTTAACTAATTTTGAATAACTTTCCATATTTGAAGTTGTTCTTTTAACGTCATTCTCAATATTTTCTACATATTTTGCCTTCATCTTTTCATCTTTTGTAATCATTAGATTACGCACTTCGCCTCTTACACTTAGCAATCCGGCATTGGCGTCACCTAAGTAGGTTATCGGTACCAATTTTTCATTATATGTTACATTAAGGTTTTCTGTTATACCAGTCATGCCTACGTAACCAATATATCCAACTATTGCTGTTAATACTGCAACAAGCAAAAAGCTAAATTGTAACTTTTTACTAAGACTTAAATTGTAAACCCATTGCATAGTTTTTCCCCTGTTTATTAATTTATATAATTGTAGTTTTTTTAGTTATAATTTTTAGTGTATTATGTATTATTTTTTCCGGATTTTCAACTAATGCCTCTCCGTGTCCCGGATATACAGTATTAATCCTTAATTTTGCTAATTTTTCAATTGTATTAATATAATCTTCCGTATAAGAGCCGTCTTGCATATTAACTCGTAAAACAGTATCTCCCGAAAACAATATTTTTTCTTTTTTACAATAAAAACAAACAGAATCAGAAGAATGTCCGGGTGTAAAAATAACCTCGAAATATTCATCACCTAAAAGAATTTCTTCCCCCTCTTTTAACAAAAAATCAACTCCAAGTCCGCTTATTGAAGCATATACTTTTGCATTGTATTTTTCTTTAATTTTTAATACACCACCGGAGTGGTCAAAATGATTATGAGTTAAAAAAATTTTATCAATAGGCGATTTTCCTACACCGGTATTTGTATTATCAATTTCATTAATAATATAACCATCAGTTCCAGTATCTATTAATGCATTTACATCAGATATTTTATTCCACGTTCCCAATACCAAATATGCATTGCCGCAATAAATAGAAGGATTCTGTTTTAATCTAATAATTTTCATCTCAAACCTTTTTGTATAATTGTGCGTCAGGTACAACGCGTTCAAATAGATATTCTAATTCTTCAGGCATCTTTTGTGTTTGTTCCGTAACAAAAAAGCCCCCCGTTTCCAATGATTTATGAAACATCTTGATTACTTCTATTCTTTCATTTTGTTGAAAGTGTAACAAGACATTTTTACAAACAATTAAACTATAACCTTGCCCAATACTCTGCAAGGTTAATAGGTCATGCTTTTGAAACTTTATTTTACTTCTTATAAGATCATTAACCCTAACAAAACCCGGTTTTTCTTCGTATTTTTCAAAGTATTTATTAAATATTTCTTCAGGAATTCTTTGGGTTTCTTCTTCAGTATAAATTGCATTATTAATTATTGTACCAAATTGATCCTGTTCGTCAATATCCGTTGCATCAATAACTAAATTCTTAAATGAAAAATGTCCCATATATTCAGCTAAAATCATTGCCACCGTATATGGCTCGGGTCCCATTGCACATCCTGCATCCCATACTCTAATTCTGCTTCTACCGGCAACTTCCGGTGCAAGTATTCTTGCAGCATGTTCTAGTGTGTGTGTATCTCGAAAAAAAAATGTAAATGCCATTTTATACTTTATTTTAATTATTAAATATTAATATGTTTCTTTTGCAATAGTAATTTCCTGTTCAACCAATTTGGCTATATCTAATATTAATGCCACAGTTCCATCTCCAAGTATTGTGGCACCCGAAATTCCTTCAACCTTTTTATAAACTTTACCTAAAGTTTTTAATACGGTTTGGTGTTGCCCAACTACTTTATCAACAACAAAACCACATTTAACATTATTTACAGAAGCAATAACAACTTGTTCTATATCAGGTTTAGTCCCTTCTATGTAAAATCTCTCTCGTAAATTAACATATGGAATTATTTCATCTCTTATATTAATAAAATTTCTGCCATGTGCATTTTCAATATCTTTTTCTACCAATTCAACACACTCTTCAACGCTACTTAACGGTAAAATAAAGTTTGAATTATTAATGTCAACCAATAATCCATCTATTATTGCCAATGTTAAAGGTAATTTTAAGGTTATAGTTGTACCCAAATTAGGTTTACTTGTTACTTCTATACTTCCTCTTAAAAGTTCAATTGCTTTTTTAACAACATCCATCCCAACACCTCTGCCGCTAACATTGGTAACTTTTTTTGCTGTTGAAAAGCCGGGTTGAAAAATTAATCCAAACAATTCGTTTTCAGATAACTCCGTACCTTCGGTAATTAAACCCTGAGATATAGCTTTTTGCTTAATAGCATCTTTATTTAAGCCCGCTCCGTCATCAGATATTTTTATTAAAACTTCACCGCCGGATTGTGATGCCGAAAGATGTATTTCACCAATTTCAGATTTATTAAGAGTTAATCTTTGTTCTGGAGATTCAATTCCGTGATCAATTGAATTACGCAAAATATGTATTAAAGGATCATTCAACTTTTCAATTACAGTTTTATCAAGTTCGGTTTCTGCCCCTTCAATTGTTAAATTAACTTCTTTGTTCAGATCCTTTGAAAGATCTCTAATTAATCTATTAAATTTATTAAATAATGTTCCAATTGGTAACATTCTTATATTTAGTGCACTATCTCGCAACGACCATGTAATTCTTTCAACTTCCTCAGATACGGCAATTAAATTCGGATCACTTAAATTATTTGCTATTGAAGAAAGCCTTGCCTGCACTGTTACCAATTCGCCTACTAAATTAACAAGTTCATCTAATTTTTCCGAGCTAACTCTTATACTGCTAACTTTTTCAATTTCTGTATTTTTGGGTGTTTTCACTTCGTTTTTTATCGTCTTTGGCAAAGCTCCAAGTCCAAACAAATCTCCGCCTAAAAAATATTCAATCTCTTTATTAATATCATAATTAAAATCAAATTCTTTTTCTTCAAAAGTTTTGCAAAATAAATAAAATTGTTCATCATTTTCTAACAAAGTTTTATCGTTATTTTCTTTAATAACTAATTTACAATCATCTTCAACAAACATAAACACATCTTTTATTGAATCAATATCCTTATCACATTTTAATATTAATTGCCACTTAGTATAACATTTTTCGCTGTTAATATTCTCCATATTAATTGACTTATCCAAACAGGCTTTAATATAACTTTCTCCAAAATCTCTTAATTCTTTTATTAAGCTTAATAGATTAGTACCGTTTCCCATAATATCGGCATTCGGTTCAATAAAAATATGATATATTTTTTTAGGAAAATTTGACGAGCTTATTTTTTTAGCGTCAATTTCATCAGCCGATAAAGCATTTAGAACTTTATGATTATTTAAAATATCTCTAAAAGAACTTAAAATTTGTTTGGTTACGGCTTCATTCTCATTTGTACCGTTTCCGTCAGGTTTTAGCATATTTGAAATTTGATCGACAGCAAGAAGGGTTAAATCTATAATATTTTTATTAACACTAAGTTCACTGTTTCTAATTAAATCGTAAACCGATTCAATATCGTGAGTAAATACAGAAATATCATCAAACCCAAACATTGCAGCAGAACCTTTAATGGTATGCATTGCCCTAAAAATTTTTGAAATTAAATCTTTATTTGTTTTATCTTTTTCAAGCTCAAGTAAACTTTTTTCCAATTCGGAAATTAACTCGGTTGCTTCTTCTATAAAAGCTTGTTTGTGTATTTCCGACATACTATCCTCTTTTTTTACCGATATTTTATTTATGCTTTCCGATTTTGTTGCCACGGTTGATTTTTCTTTGGAGATACGATACTGTATAAGTAAATGTTCAAATTCGTTTTTTATCTTATCTAACCTAAACTTAATAATATCCGGAACTTGGTTACCGTTATTTAACAAAACATTTAATATATCAACCGATTCAATAGAATTATTAATTATTTGCTTGTTAATGATAATCTGGTTGTTTCGGATAAGATTATATATCGATTCAATTAAATGCGCAAAATCTGACACGCCGGTTAAACCAAACATACCGGCATTTCCTTTTATTGTATGCAACAATCTAAATACTTCTTGAATAATTACAATATCATGTGGGTATTTTTCGAGCTTTAAAATTTGTTTTTCTAAAGCTTGAATTAATTCATTCGTCTCCTCATAAAAAACCTTAGAATCATCTTCCATAAATAATTATCCTAAAACCTTTTTTACAACAGCCAATAGTTGCTCTTGTTTAAATGGTTTCACAATCCAACCGGTTGCACCTGCCTGTTTACCTTCTATTTTTTTACTTTCTTGAGATTCGGTTGTAAGCATTAAAATCGGAATAAATTTATTAATTGGATTTTTTCTTATACTTTTAATTAACTCTATTCCATCCATATTAGGCATATTTAAATCCGTAATAACTAAGTTTATTTGTTTACCTGTCATTTTATTTAATGCATCTTTACCATCATTTGCTTCTATTACGTCATATCCGGCTTCTCTTAATGTAAAACCGACCATTTGTCTTACACTACTGCTATCATCAACCGTTAAAATCGTTCTGGGCATATTTCCTCTATTTAAATATTACTGTTTATAAAGATTTCTTCTAACTTAAAGCCGAAATCAGTTAATGATTGTTTTAAATAATCGTTTTCTTTGCTATTAATTTTTAAATTCTTTCCCCATTCCTTTGCTGTTCTTGATAAGGCAATTAATAATTGAATATATGATAAGTCAACTTTTTCACATTCATCATTATTAATTACAATATTTTCACTTTCGGCAATCGCCTTGTTAAAAATTTCTTTAATCTCAGATGCATTATTAATATCAATAATACCTTTAAAAGTTATTGTAACTAGACTATTATCGTTGAGATAAGTATAGTCAACCATTGTTTTCCCCTAAAATAATTCTATATTATCGCCAAACTCTAAATTTGTATTTTTATTTTCTTCCTTCGATATACTTTTCCTATTAATAACTTTTTCATGTATTTCTCTTTCACTCTTCATCGTATATTTTTTATATAAAACATCGTTAAATTCTCTTTTTGTACGTGGTTTAATTTGAGGATGAATATTTATCAAAATTGAGTTAATATCTGAAACTATATTATAAATAATCTCTAAAAATTTGTTATGAATATTAATTTTTGATGAAAAATAGGAAATCCCTTTACTTATAGCCGAAATATCATTATTTAAAGATAAAAATTGTCTTTTTGCTTCACTTTCATTTTTAAGTATTTTGTCTGTTATAACTTTTAACTCTTTTTCAGATATCAATTCATCTTTAATTGAAGAATTGTTTAAAGATAATCGTAAACCTTGAGCAATTGCATTTACATTTTCTAATTTTGTAGTTATAGAACCGGTTTGTTCTTTTGCTTCAATAGATAATTTTTGAATTGACTCTGCAAGAATACCTAATGCACTGCCTTCATTACCAACATGAGCAGCTTTAACAATAGCATTTAATGCAATAATTTCTATCTCGTCTCCTATATTCTCAATCTCTTGAACATAACGAGCCAATTCTTCAACAATATCAACAGCAGTATTTATCGATTTATTAAGGTGCTCTTCAATTTGTACGTTTTTTCCTAATGCTTCTGAAATACCCATTAGTTTAGAACATACAGATTCCAATTGCGTTTTACCGTTACTATGACTATTTATATAAAGCTTTTCTGAATCAATAAATATTGAATCGAAATCTTTAGCAATTAAATTTAACTTTTCTATAATATCTTGAACAGCTTCACCAAATTTATCTGCTGTATGGTTTAATTGCTCGGCTTGAATTTCACAAATATCATAAATAGTTTCATTTAGTTTTGTATCCTCGTCCTCAAGTTTAATTTCTTCTAAAAGATGATTGAATGCCTCGTTTATATGTTCAATCTGTTGTCTTGTGATATCATGAAATTGGATGGCAACTACTACGTCTCCAATATTTGAGGTAATACTTTTAGTATTTTCAAATGTCCCTTCAATAAAATTCTTATTTTTGTTATATTGATTTTTAAACTCCTCTAAAGATACCGCTGCCGAATCCAATACATTTTTAGATAACCTATCTTGTTCAATAAACAAATTGTCTAAATCTAAATTGGTTCGCGATATTTCGCTAATTAAGTAATTTGCCTGTTGCGAAATATTTCCGGCTTTTTGCTCTATTATCTCCGAAAGTCTATCAACATTTTGAACAAGAGCGGAAAATCCTTTGTCGTCAGTACCAAGTCTTGCAATTTCTATTTTAGTCGATATTCCCAAAACTCTTAAATGTTTTACGATTTTTTTAAAGTTGGATATTTCGTTAGAAATATTTTCTATAAACCCTAAAATTTTAAGAAGTTCGTTTTTATCATTATTTATATTTGTAATTGATTTCTTGAAGTATGCATTTAGTTCCAAAATAATTCTTGCAAGATTATTAAAGCCAAACTCCAAAACATTTTCCGAAATATCCGTAGCTATTCCACTGGCAGTATCACTTATTGCTTTAGATTGAATTGAATAGCTCTACAGGTTGTTTCCTATTTCCAAAAAAACTTTCTCGGTATCATTATTAATAAATTTCAATTTATTAATAATATTTAAAATTACTGAGTAATAGTTATTGGAATTAGGTGGCAATCCTTTTATAAAACTTTCGTTTTGCATAAGAACTCGGAACAATATTTACAAAAATAGAATTATCCGGCTTTATTATTAATTTTAATGTTAAAAGGAATCTCTATTTTAATAGTAGTTTCTCTATCCTTTTCACTAATAATATCAATATTACCATTGTAAAGTTTAACAATTTTTTTGATAATTGTCAAGCTTAATCCAAGTCCGTATGTATTTTTTTTAGAGAAATTTTGGAGTGTAAAGCTGTTCACATTTTCAACTTTACTCGTATTAATTCCAGCACCATAATCGGTAACTTTAAAAACATTGCAACTGTCTTTACACTCCACACTTATTTTGATTGGTGTTCCCTCAATCGAATTTTTTAATGCATTATCAACCAACTCATTTAGCATAAACTCCAATAAATCGGGTTTAACATTTGTTTTAAATTCGTTGATTTCTATCGTTAAATCTTTTTCGCGGTTATATTCTAATCCTTTACGTAATAATTTTGCAATTATCTTTTTATTGTTTGCTAAATATATCTCATTTAAGTCAACAAAACTATCAGAACCGGCTACATATTCGGAATAGAGCATGAATTTATCAATATCATCCTTTAACACTTCCCCGGCTCGTTTTATTTTTAGCACAAAATTTAAAATTTCCTGTTTATTCATTTGGTCGTATTCACCTAACAAAATATCGGCAAAACCAATAATGCTAACAAGTGGTGTTCTTAAATTATGTGATGCATTACGTACAACAGTATTTTTAAAATCACCGATAAGCTCAATCTGAGCTTGCTTTTTAAGTAATCTGGAATTAATTGTGTTAATAACGTCTTCAATTTTGAATGGTTTTGTGATATAATCATCAGCCCCCAAAGCCATCCCTGTCCTTATGTCCTCACTTTCTACTTTAGCCGTAAGAAATATAAACGGAATTGTTTTTGTAATAGGATTGTCTTGTAATTTTTTTAATAATTCCAATCCGTCCATTTCCGGCATTCTTACATCACTGATGATTATATCCGGCTCAAACTCTACCGCCATCTTGTAACCTTCCAAACCGTTTTCTGCCGATTTTGCCTCAAACCCATTGAACTGTAATATGTCTTCTAAATTAAGCCTCAAATCCTTTTCATCCTCAACAATTAATACTAATATGGATTTTGATTCTTTCATTTTCTGTTTTCTTAATTGTTGAGAATTACCTTAATATTGTTTTTGTCTTATGTAAAAATAATATCAATATTATTAAAGTATTAAGAAAAGTTGTAATTGGTTAAAAAGTGTTGTAACTGGTCATATATTGTTGTAAGTGGTAAATTTTTAATATTTGTGCGGGTAATATTTATAAAAACAGGTTGAGATTTGAAATCTTTCTTCTACTTGCTTCAAAAGGAATTTCAACATTTTTTAAATATATTAAAAAACTATTTCCTACATGACGTTCAATTTTTCTAATATTTTCAAGTTTTATTATAGTTTTATTATGTATTCTTAAAAAATACTCTTCAGGTAATGTCTCTTCCCACTTTCTTAATGGTTTATGAAATACAAATTCTGTATAATTATCAAGTATTACTTTTGTGTATTGATTTGCTGCCGAAATATAATTGATATCCGAAACCTTAAAAAACACTATTTCCTCTTTGCTTCTTATATAAACCGATTCATCCATTGTAAGTTTTTTATTTGCACTTTTATTTTCAATTAGTGTTATATCTTCCCCTCTAAAAATTCTTCTTTTATTTAAACGTATTTCAATTGTTTTTAATAAATCTTGATTCTTAAAAGGTTTAGTTAAATAATCATCTGCACCAAGATCCATCCCTTTTCTTATATCAGCAATATCAACTTTTGCAGTTAAAAATATAAAAGGGATTGCCTTTGTCAATCTATTATCCAATAATTCATCTAAAACTTCATAACCGGTTTTGCCTTTCATCATTATATCACAAATAATTATATCCGGTAAAAAACTTATCGCTTTTTCAACTCCTGTAAAACCGTTAGAAGCAGTTTCTACAATATAACCCTCTTCAATTAATAGCGTTTCTATATTACTTCTAATATCAAAATCATCTTCAATTACTAATACTTTCATTTTTAATTTCCTTTTGTAAAATGATAGGAATATTAAGTTTTACTATAGTACCCTTGTTTAGTTCACTTTTTACTTCTATCGTACCTCCGTGTATTTCAATATAACGTTTGATAATAGACATTCCTAAACCTGTTCCGTTTATTTCGGCAACATTTTTACCTCTGTGAAAAGGCTCAAATAGGTGACTTAAGTCCTCTTCACTAATTCCAATACCGTTATCTATTATTAAAAATTTTATTGAACCCTCATTACTTTCAACAATTATTTTTATCACTTCGCCTACAGAAGAGTACTTAATTGCATTTGTTAACAAATTTGTTAAAATTGACCGCAATAATTTTATGTCTATATTAAATTCTTTTCTTACCGAGTTATAATTATAGTCTAAAATATGATTTTTGGCATAATCATTTTTTAACTCGTCAATTAATTTTAGGCAAAATGCATTTAAATCTTCATTAGTAGGGTTACACTCAATTTTACCGCTTTCAACTTTGCTTACTAATAATACATCATTAATTAAATCCGTTAAATTATCAATCGTTCGCAAAATTCTTTCAATATGTTGTATATATTTTCCGTCATCCCATCTTTTACCATATTTACCCAACAATTGTATTGATGAGGAAATTGTGGTTAATGGAGTTCTAAATTCGTGTGATGCCGTAGAAATAAAACGAGTTTTCATATCGCTAAACTTTTGAACTTCATCAAGAGTTTTCTTTAGCATCATTTCAGTTCCTTTCCCTTTTTCTATCTCTTGGTTTAACATTATATTAGATTTGTTTAGCTCTTGTGTTCTAACTTTAACCATTATTTCCAGGTTTTGCCTATGTTGATCTAACTCTTTTTCAATTCTTTTCTTTTCGGTAATGTCTTCAAATAAAACCGCAAAAATTCCTTTAACTATTGAAAATGCCGATATTCTAAAATATTTATCTAAGTCTTGTGAATAACTTTCAAATTCAACAAAACATGCCTCTAATGATACTTTACCGTATTGTTCAATCCAATAATCCTCAAGCTTGGGAAGAATCTGTTTGGCAGTTTTACCTATTATTTCTTTAGAGTTTAGCCCTGTTAATCTTTCAAAACTAGGATTAACTTCTAAAAACTTATAATCAATCGGCTTTCCTTTTTCATTATAAATCACTTCATGTAAACCAAAACCCTCTTGCATACTCTCAAATAAAGTTCTATAACGCTTTTCGCTTTCAATTAATGCTTTTTCATATTCTTTTCTTTTTGTAATATCTTCTATTGAGGCAACTATTCCTTCAATATTTCCGGTTTTATCATTAATATTCGAAATATTAATACTTAATATAATCTTTCGTTTGTATTTATTATAAAAAACAAGTTCTTTATTAATTGTTTCAAAACTTTTTGAACTGAACACATTTAATGGATTATTTTCATCTACTAAAATAGTACCGTCAAGCTCATAAAATTTCAATTCATCAGAATTAAATTTATACTTTTCCGTACTATTAAAATTTATATCAAAAATACTTTCCGAAGCTTTATTACCTAAAATAATTTCGCCTAATTTGTTTATATAAATAACTCCAACCGGAATTGTTTTTAATATCCACTGTAAAAGTTCTTTTTCTTTTACTAATTGGTCTTCAGCCCAAACTTGTTCGGTAATATCAACCGAGAAACAGATAACACCCGCTACTTCTCCTTTTTCGTTATACCATGGTACTTTATCCGAACGTAACCAAATAACATTACCATTATTTTCTAATTTATCAACAATTCCAAATTTTGGCATACCGGATGTAATAATTTCTAAATCTTCTTTAAAGTAAATATCATGTTTATCAGGAAAGATATCTCTTGCTGATTTACCTTCAATTTCTTCTACTCTGGAATTGCTAATTAAAGCAGCGGCTTTATTAACTTTAATATAATTATTATATCTATCTTTAAAATAAATTGCAACGGGAGAAAGATCAATTATTGTTTTTAAATCAACCCTTTCTTTTTCAAGCATCAATTCCAATTCTTTTTCGTAAGTAATATCTGTTAATACCCCGGTAATTAAAGTATTATTATTCGGTAATTTATTTAATCTGGTTGAAACTTTTACATAACATGTATCACCGCTTTTTTTTACCAATGAAAAAACCGTAGTACTTTTTTCTTCATTAAGTAACTTTTCTCTAATTCTTAACGGTTTAAATTTTTCGTTTTCAGATACAAATTCAAAAATGCTATGATTAATCATTTCATCGGAATTATATCCAATAATATTAATAATAACCGGGCTTACAAATTGAATAATACCATTTGTATCAATTGTAAAAATTACATCATTAATGTTCTCAACTAAATTTTTATATTTTTCTTTAGATTCGGTTAAAGCAATTTCGTTGTTCTTCCTTTCCGAAATATCACGAATTATTGCTTGATTATAAACTACATTCTCAACTTTTACACTACTTATACTTACTTCAACAGGAAATTCTTTTTCATGTCTATTAATATTATACGATTCAAACACTTCTCCTTCTTCAAGTTCTGTATTAAGTAAAATACTTTTGCAATTTTCAAATTGCTCTTTAACCCAAATTTGTGAGATGTTATTTATAGTCTCTCCTGCATTGTCTAATCCAAATACAAAAGAAAATCTATCGTTAAATTCAAATATTTTTCCCGTGCTATCATATAAAACGATTGAATCGTTTGCATTTTTTAATAAAGTTTCGTATCTAACTTGAATTGCTTGACGTTGTAACAATAATTCAAATTCTCTTTTATAGTTTAAGGTTCTAAAATATTTTCTTGAGATATAAATTAATGAAATGCCTGCAAAAATAATTATAAAAGTAAAACCAATAAGGTATAAAGCAAATACTTTTGAATAACTGTAATAATCTTCTAAATTAATTTTATGAACAAGATAATAATCAGTATATCCTGAATAAGAGATATTTGCTATAACCCTCTCGTTATCATTATCTAATCCTTCATATACACCTTTTTTTAATATTTGTTGCGGTAAATAAAATATTGGAATATTACTTTTGTTTTTAATAACTTTCATTCTATTTGCATCATTAACTTTAATACGTACAACCTTCCCCTGTTTATACTCATCCGTTTTTATTAATTCGCAAGTATATACTTTTTCACCGCTATGATAGCTTGATAATATTGGAGAATACAACTTTAAATTAACAGAAAAGATATAGAACCCTTTTAGTTCATGGGAATTTTCCTTTTCAATAACAAGAGGCGAGACTATGTGATAAAATACTCTATCCCCCAAAATTTGATAATCTGTATTTCCTAAATTTGAGTAATTAATATTTTTTGTTTTACTTGAGAGTTTTTGATAAAAAATTTTCTTTTGGTTTTCTATTTCCTTATTTGTACTTTCATCAAATCCTTTAATTTCAAAAGAAGGAATTATTGAATTACTCGACTTTGATTTCAGTATAATGTTTTTATTCGTATCAATTAAAATTACCCCATTAATAAAACCATGATTATAAAATATACTTAAAGTCCTATTTAAATCTTTAAACTGTTGTAAATTTTTCTCTTTTTCGTATAAATTATAAACCAATTCATCAAAATTTGGAACTTTAATTAAAAACTGAACATACCTTTTAGTTAATGCTTGCAATTCGAATATTCTACTATTCCTTAATTTAGAAATGGATGATAATTCATCAATCATTTCTTTTTTTAATCGGGTAGTATGAGTATTATAAATATATAGATTTAAATAGATTACTATAGTAATAAATGTAATGACACTAATAATAACTATTAAAAACCATTTATTGTTCTGTTTATGCAAAATATCACTCGATAAACTATAATCTATCCATTTAAGAACTTTTAAAATAACATTTTTTTTATTTTAAAACTATATTTTTTTAGAAAAGTCTAAATATTTAGATGTTTTTTTAGGATGATTTCCCCTAAAATTACCCTTTACCAATGCTTT
>DAINPX010000046.1:0-12849 GCA_036743235.1 Melioribacteraceae bacterium | reverse complement strand
AATCAGCAACGATGATACTATTCCCCTATATCAAAAATTATTTGATAACGGAAACAGTTTAGGGCTAAATATACAATATAAAGTGCAGGCAGCCCCTAACGGCATAGCCGAATCATTTATTTTAGGAGAGGAATTTATTGGGGATGATAGCGTAACGTTAATTTTGGGTGATAATATTTTTTACGGAAAATTAGACTTTTTGTATCGTGCTTTGGAAAATAATAAAAAAGGGGCAACAATATTTGCTTATCAGGTAAATGACCCTGAAAGATACGGAATAGTCGAATTTGGTAAAGACGGTAAAGCATTATCAATTGAAGAAAAGCCGAAGTTACCAAAATCTAACTTTGCTGTGCCGGGATTATATGTTTATGATAATAAAGTAGTAGAAATTTCCAAAAATCTTAAACCTTCGGCACGCGGCGAGCTTGAAATTACAGATGTTAATAAAACTTATCTGGAAATGAATGAATTAATGGTAGAAAAAATTGGACGCGGTGTTGCATGGTTAGATACCGGTACCCCGGAAGCTTTGTTGCAAGCAGCTAATTTCTTTGGTGTTATTGAAGATAGGCAAGGATTAAAAGTTGCTTGTTTAGAAGAAATTGCATATGCCAAAAACTTTATAAATAAGGAGCAGTTAGTATCTTTATTAGCAGAAATGCCCAATTCATACTATAAAAACTATATCGAAAAATTATTGGTGAACGAATAAATGTTCTTTTTTAGAGTAAAAACTATTTAATAAATTTACTGTTGGTTATAAAAAAATAGGCTGACAAAAAAGTCAGCCTAAAAAAAACTATCCCCCGTGTGGACTATCATTGAACTTTTTTAGGTCTTCCGGGTTTTTTGGGTAAAACGGCTTTTACGGCTTTTTTAACTGCTTCTTTATCAGCTAAATCGGCTTGTCCTTTAACTGCCTGAATGTACTTTCTAACTGTTTTACGGTCGTGACCGCTTTCTTCGGCAATTGACTTAATACTTTTACCCTTGCTGTACTTGCGAATCATATCGCTTATCTCTTTTGACGATATTTGTACAAACGCCATATACTCACCTCTCAATTATTGAATTGTGCAATTTTAATATAATAAATTCCACATTAAAAAGTAAATAGGGAACAATAAAAAAAACGAAAAAAGTGTAATTTTTTTTATGTTTTTTAAACTTTTTTTCCCTTTAAATTAATTTAGCCTTCATTTGGCTTTGTAATTACAATAGGGTTAAGAACTATATTGGTCTTTACCGAATTTGAAATTAGGCAATGATGCTCGGCTTTTTCTATTATTCGTTGGGCACGTTCAATATCTTTATCTACCCGTACCGTAATTTGGGGCGTTAAAATTATTTCCGAAATCATGTATCTATCATCAACTTTTTCCAGTTTGCCTTCACCTTGGCACGAATAGTCAATAAAATCTAATTTGCTATTTTCGGCAATTGCCAAAAATGTGGTCATTAAACAAACATTTACCGATGCAACAAAAAGATGCTCCGGCGACCAAGTGTTGGGTACACCGCCGGGAAACTCGGGTGGTGTGGCAACAGTAATAGGTGTCATTCCACCTTCACTCAATTCTCCTATTCGCCTAAATTTCCACGAAACATTCGTTTTGTAATAAAAAACAGATTCCATTTTTCACCTGCAGTCAGTTAATTCTAATATTTCCACTAATTTATTATGCATACTATCGGTTACTTTTACGTTGTAATTTTTGTACAGATTGATGGTTAATTTAAGCGACTTTAAGTAACTTTGACAGTTAGGGCAATTGTTTAAGTGCTCTTTTAATGCAATGCAGTTTGGCGAATTATTATCTTCACCTAAATTTTCGCAAATATGATTTATTACATCACTACAATTTTTATTAGTTTCTTTCATTTTTAACATACTCGTTTAGTTCGTTTCTTAAAAAAGCTCGTGCTCTGTGTAATCTGCTTTTTACTGCAGCAATACTTAAGCCTGTAATTTTTGCGGTTTCTTCAGTAGATAAATCTTCAATATCTCGTAGTAAAAAAACAATTCTATACTCGGGATTAAGATTTTGTATAGCATTATCCAAATGTTTTTTTAATTCTTCATTTTCCGTAAGTTTATCGGGAGCTATATCCCAGTCAACAATTTCGCTTTCGTTAATTCCGGTATCCTCATCATCTAACGAAGCAAACTTGAAACGTGCATTACTTCTTGCCTGCATTAAACAATGGTTAGATACCACCGTATATAACCAAGTAGATAGTTTCGATTTGCCGCTAAATTGATTAAGTGATTTTACCATGCTTAAAAAAGTTTCTTGCATTGTGTTTTCAGCTTTGTCTTTATCGCGGCATACCTTAAAAGCAAAATTATATACAGTTTGTTCGTAACGTTTTACCAATTGCGATAGTGCCGTTCTATCACCGTTTTTTGCTTCTTCTATTAATTTTTCTTCTTCCATAAAATAAGATGTATTTCTTTCTAAAAAGTTTCTGTATTGTTATCTAAATATTTCCAAATGTATATACAGGCAATAGTATTATAAGGGTTCCAATTGTTTTGCCGTGATATTTCTGTAACTTCTTCAAAAGTAGGTAATTCTTTAAATCCGTATATCATTTTAATCCCTTTTCTAATACCTAAATCGGTATTTGCAAGTACATTAAGCCTGCCTAAAGTAAATATTAAAAACATTTGAACCGTCCATATTCCAATTCCTTTAACTTTAATTAATTCTAAAATAATTTGTTCATCCGTTTTTTTATTAATATCTTTTAAAGATACTGTTTTGTTTTCAATATTTAAACACAAATCTTTTATATAATTTATTTTAGAGTTTGATAAACCGATTCCTTTTAATATTTGGTTATCTGTGGCAATTATTTCGGCGGTATTAATATTTGTTCCAAAGTGTAAAAAAAATCGCTCACTTATCTTATTTGCGGCATTTATGGAAAGTTGTTGACCAATAATCGATCTAATAATTGCTTTTAAATAATCTTTGTGTTTTTGTATATTGCATTTACCAAACTTTTTTATTATTGTTGAAAGTTGTTTATCGTTCTTAATTAAATGGTTAGTCGCTTTGTCTATTTCGTTCATTAAAAATTTAAATTAAAGTTATGGAAAATAAAATTATCTCGGCATTTAAAAATAATAAGTTATTACTTAATATCGATACAAATAAGTTGAATTTTAACGATGTTAGAGGAAAATTGGTTGCCCTAAAGGAAGGACAGCTTGTATTTAAAAAAGGAGATAGTTCGGATTATTTATATTTAATAATTAACGGTATGGTAAGGGTAATAGAAAACGACGATTCTTTGGTTAAAAATTCAATTTTTTTATCAGAAGGCGATTTTTTTGGACATGCCGATTTATATGAATCATCGGTACGTAAAACTACTGCAATTGCCTCTGCCAGTTCGTATGTAATTGCCGTTTCAAAAGCCGAATTAAACTTCTTGCTTTGGCAAGATCCAAATATTTTAATAAACCTCAAAAAATATTGCGGATTTCCCACTATTCAAGAACCCACGGATAATACATTAATTGAACAAATTGAAGAGCAAAATGCAATTGAAAGCACTTCGGAACCAAAATTTAATGAAATAAATAACAATATAGAAGACATTTCGGATAATTTTAATTTGCAAGTAGAAGACTTGGAAGTTGATTTAAATAACATTAACATTGAAAATGAAAAATCGGATATCGCCTTTGAAATATCTGATAAATATGAACAAAAATTAGAAGAGAATTTTGATTATAATAATGAAGATACTATAGCTATTGAAGATACTGTTTTACAACCCGAAATAGAACTTTTGGAAGAAGAAAATATTGGTTTATCTGATGATTATAATGATTTACCCGAATTTATTGATGATGAAGAACCTGAAAATATTGAAATAAAGTTTTCGGATGATTTATCGTTAGGTTCGTTTAGAACAACTACTTTTTATGACGATAATAGCATAACTAAAGAAGCAAGTGAAGAAAAAAACGATAAAGAGAATGAAAACACCTTTAATTTACAGAATTTTAACATTGAACTTAACGAAACAAATAAAACAGAACAATTTGAAGTATCAGAAACTAATTTAACCGACGATAACCTTTTTAATTTAGAAAGTAAAGAAGATTTATCCAAATTTAATATATTTAATGAAACTACTAAAGATGATTTTGAATTAGATGAATTTAAACAGTTAAATGAAGTAGAAGAACTTAAAACCGAAGAATTGAATTTATCGGAAGACGAACATGATTTTAGTTTTGAAATACCTATAAGTAATGAAATAAATAAATTAAACGAAGAAAACACGTTTTCAGACAACTTATTGATAAATGATGATTTAAAAATAGAATTTAATGAACCTAAAAGCGAATTAGACTTTAATTTTAGTTTAATTGAGAGTGAAGAAGTAAAAAAGGATGAGAATATACAAGAATCTTCATCTTTGGTTGAAGAATATTTAAAACAATTTGAGAGTAATAATTTATCAACTATTGACGAAAGCGAGAAACCGAGTTTCTCGATTGAAGAAGATGAAATTATTAAATCCGAAGGAGAGTTTACCGAAAGCGATAATTTTGATAAAAACGAATTCTTAAAAAACGAGTTTGAAGAATTTAATCTTGAACAAAATTTTGAAGACGAAACTAATGCAAATGAATTTAATTTATCAACAAAGATTGACGATAAAAAAATCGATGAAGTTTTTGCGGGGGATTCCGGAAGTAAAGATTCAACGTTAATTACAGGTGATGAAGAATTGAGAAAGCAGGGGGTAATGAATATTGAGCAACTTCAGATGATTTTGAAAGCGGCTCAGTTAGTAAGTTCTAAAATTAAACTTGATGATGTTTTACAAAATATAGTATCTGTTGCTACTAATGTAACAAAGTCCGATAGGGGAACATTATATTTGGTTGATAAAGAAAAAGGGGAAATATGGAGTAAGGTTGTTATGGGGAACGAGTTGAAAGAGATTAGGCTAAAAATTGGTGATGGAATTGCCGGGTGGGTAGCTCAAACCGGTGAAATTGTAAATATTAAAGATGTTCAAAATGATAGTCGATTTAAGGCTTCATTTGATAAAAGTAGCGGATATATAACCAAAACAATGATCTGTTTCCCAATTAAAAATGCAGAAGGTGAAATAATTGGGGTTCACCAATTGCTTAATAGTCAAAACGGAGAATTTACACAATTAGATGAAACATTTTTAAATGCTATATCTATTCATGCAGCTATTGCTTTGGAAAATGCCGAATTGGTTGAAAAACTACTTCAATTTGAAAGAATATCCTCGTTGGGCAAGATGGCAAATTTTTTAATACAAGATATAAAAAATCCCATCTTAATAAGCAAAAAGTATGCAGAGCATCTAAAAACCAAACACTTGCAACCCGAGTTAGATAAAATTGTTAATATGATTTTAGAACAGTTAAGTCAAGTTGCCGATATGGTGCTTACTACTTCTAACTATTCCGAAAAAAACAAAGTACTAAGACAAATTAATACTAATTTAATCTCGGTTTTAAACGATTATAATTCAAGGTTAGAACAGATTGTAAAGAAGAAAAATTGTAGTATAGTAGCTCAGTTTAATATTGATGCTTTGGTTCGAGTAGATTTGAAAGAATTTTATCAAGCTTATCAACATATTATTAAAAATGCAGCCGACTCTATGCCTAACGGAGGAGAGATAAAAATAACAACCTTAAAAGAACCGGGATTTGTAAAAATACTAATTTCTGATAGCGGAATAGGAATACCTGACTCGGTTAAAGAGAAAATATTTGATCCTTTTATGTCTTACGGTAAAAAAGAAGGGACAGGTTTAGGTCTTGCTATTGCTAAAAAAATAGTGAATGAGCATTCCGGAACAATTACATTTGAAAGTATTGTAGATCAAGGTTCTACATTTGTTATTAAACTTCCTATAGCACAAGATTTTTAATATTGACCGATTATAATTTAATTGTAATTTTAGGACCTACGGCAACCGGAAAAACCGCACTTGCCACAAAACTTGCTTATAAACTAAACGGAGAAATTATTTCTGCCGATAGCAGGCAAGTATATAAATATATGGATTTGGGAACAGGCAAAGATTTGCAAGATTATTATATTAACGGTTATGTTATTCCTTATTATATGATTGATATTATAGAGCCGGATAAAGAATTTGATTTATTCTATTTTAACAAGTTGTTTACCGATTATTACAATACAATTGTTGGAAAGAACAAAGTGCCTTTTTTGGTAGGAGGTTCGTTTTTGTACTTGGATTCTATAATTAATAATTATGAACTTGTAAAAGCTGATTTTAATAGTTCGGAAAGTGAAGAGTTGAAAAAATATGAAATTAACGAGCTAAAAGAACAACTTACAAAGTTAAAAGGCAATTTTCACAATACTACCGACTTAGAAGATAGAGAAAGGATTATTAAAGCAATTATTATTGAAAAAGCAAAAAATATGGGGCAATTATTAAAAAAGCCTTATATTAATCCGCTTATAATTGGTATAATTTTACCTAACGAAATTATTAAAAAAAGAATTAATAAAAGACTAAAAGAAAGGCTTGAATCGGGAATGGTCGGAGAAGTTGAGAATTTGATGAAAAAAGGAATTACTATTGAAAAATTGTTATTTTTTGGTTTGGAGTATAAATATATAGGGCTTTATGTAACAGGAAAGTTAAACTATAACGATATGTATCAAAAACTAAACTCGGCTATTTACGAGTTTGCAAGAAAACAAATTAAGTGGTTTAGAAGAATGGAAAAAAACGGTGTCGAAATAAATAAAATTGAAGGTGCCGATTATGAAAAAGCGTTAGATATTATTAATAAAAAGTTTATGCAAAAATAATGACAAAAAACTTACCTAAAGAAGTAGCAAATTATTTAAATAAATTTGAGTACAAAAAATATAATTTATATTATCCGATAAACAAAGTTTATAATGTAATAATTGTTATTCCCGTAATTGCCGAGTTTAAAAACATAAGTAAATTAATTGAGTCGTTTAATAATAACAATTCTTCTTTTTTTAATAGCACGCTTATTCTATTTGTTATTAATAACTTACCAAACGCAGAAGAAAAAATTAAAAAAGATAATTTAAATACGGCAAAGTATATACAAGATATCATTTTAACGGATGATAATAAAATAAACATTAATCTTATAGATGCCTTTTCAAGCGGAAATGAACTTCCCGAAAAAGACGGAGGAGTAGGTTTAGCTCGCAAAATAGGGATGGATATTGCTCTTAAATATTTTGATTATTCACAAAATACTCTTTTAGTTTGTTTGGATTCTGATTGTGAAATTTCATCAAACTATTTGGAAGTATTAGATTATAGCCGAAAACAGGGAGTAGATGCTGGGTATATTCCTTTTATTCACAGATTTACGGATTATGAAGAAGAAAACTTTGCAATAATTTGTTACGATATATTTTTACATTATTATGTTGCATTTCTTAAATATGCAGAGTCGCCTTATGCTTTTCATACTATTGGAAGTACAATGGTCTGCTCGGCAAATGCCTATTGTAAAATACAGGGAATGAATAAAAGGTTAGCTGCCGAGGATTTTTATTTTATGGAAAAGTTGTCAAAGGTATATGAGATTAAAGTACTTAAAGAGGCGACCGTATATCCTCTTGGACGTAGCTCATGGCGTGTTCCTTTTGGCACGGGTCAAAGAGTGGCAAGATACCTACTGCATTTACAAGATGAATATATTTTATATAATCCCGAAATTTTTTTAATTCTCAAGCAGTGGAATTTGTTCTTTTTTGATAAAAATATATTATCTGCCGATGCATATTTAAAACGTGCATTAAATATTAATGGCAAATTACATGATTTTTTAGAACTTAATAAATTTGAAGAAGCATGGAATAAAATCATTTTATCATCTCAAAACGAATTACAAATATTTAAACAAAAAAAATATTGGTTTGACGGGTTTAGGACTTTAAAACTTGTTCATTATTTAAGAGATAATGGGTTTAACAACGTAAAAATGAAAGATGCTTTAAATATATTTAACCGATTAATAGGTGTAAAAATTAACAATAGTTTTATTACAAAAGAAGAGCAAATAAAATACTTGACGGTACTAAAAGATTATATTACTAATTAGTTTTTATTTTATTATTTTGATATAACACTTTTATAAAAATTTTATGCCGCTAAATAATTCCGAATTTTTACTTTTAGAAAACTTGCCTGTTAATATGTGGGGTTTTAATAATTCCGCCCAAAAATTTGTATTTATTAGTAATTCCCTAAAAAAATTACTTATTGTTGATAGTTCACACAGCGTTAATTATGATACCGCTATTGAAAGAATAAGTAATTGTAAAGACGGTAAATTTATTGCAAAGATTACAAAAAACAACGGAGATAACTTTATTGCAGAAGTTAAAAGGAGGGAAATATTACTTAATGATGAAAAAATATGGATTGAAAGTATTGAGCCCATAGATGAATCAATAAATATGTTTAAACATGCAATGGAATCACTTCCCGAAGCCGCTTTTATAACTGATAACAAGGGAATTATAACCTGGTTAAACAACGCCTATTGTGAATTAACCGAATATGTACAAGAGGAAATTTTAGGAAAAGAATGCGGTAATTTTTTAGGACAAGAATTATTTACGAAGGATGAGTATAACGAAGTATGGGTTAAATTAAATAAGGGGAATATATGGCGAAGCGAATATTTAAATACCCGTAAAAGCGGTATAACTTATTATGTACATCAAGTAGTAACTCCTATTTACGATGACAAACCGAACCCGTCATATTTTTTGGCAATTCTTTCGGATATTACGGAGAGAGTAAATTATGAAGACGAGAAAAATAATTTATTGCTTAAACTTCAAATAGCCAAAGGAATAGCTGAAACCAATTTGTTTGAAAAAAATGAAACTGTTGCAAAGCTTGAAAAAAATGAGAAAAAATTAATAAAACTTTTTGAAGCAATGCAAGATTTGATAGTTCTTATTAATACGGAAGGCATAATAATTGAATATCATACACCGGGTATTTTACTTAAAATAAAAGAGTTAATTGGAAAGGATTATAAAGAAGTATTACCCGAAAATATGGCGTTAAATATAACCAATGCTTTGTTGGAACTAACAAAAGGGAAAGATAGTGTTGAGTTTGAGTTTTTGTTAAATAAAGGAGGTTTAACCGAGTGGTATTTGGCACGTGCCAATTTAATTAAAAATTTTGATGAAGGTAAAGACACTTGCTTATTTGTAATTAGCAATATAACCGAAAGGAAAAAAGCAGAAGAAGGGATTAAAAAGATTTCATTTGAATATGAGAAAGTATTTAACGGTACGCAATCGGCACTGTTTTTAATTGAAGTAATTGAAGGTAACGAATTTAGGTATATAAGAAACAATTTAGCTCATCAAAAGCTTACCGGGTTAAGCTTAAATTATTTTCAAGGGAAATCGGCTCATGAAATACTTGATGAAGAAACAGCAAATAAGGTTGAACAAAATTATAAAAATTGTTTATCCGAAGGAAGAAGTATAACTTATGAAGAGACTATTAATTTGCCTGCCGGCAAAAAAACATGGGTAACTACGCTTACTCCAATCTATGAATCGGAAACAATAAAATTTATTGTTGGCTCTTCATTAGATATAAGCGAAAAAAGAAATATTGAAAAAAACTTAATTGAAAGTGAAAGCAGATTAAGACAAATTATTGATTTAGTACCCCATTTTATTTTTGCAAAAGATATTGCGGGTAATTATTTGTTGGTTAATAAAGCATTGGCAGAAGCCCTTGGTACTACATCCCAAAATATGATATCCAAAAAAGAAAAAGACTTTTATTCCGATTATAAACAGGTACTTAAAAATTTAGAAGATGATGCCGATGTAATTATTAACAATATTAGAAAACATAACCCCGAAGAAGTATTTATACGCACGGACGGATCAAAAAGGTATATGCAGACCACAAAAATTCCTTTTAAGTTTGCCGAAGGTAGCAGACCTGCGTTGTTAGGTGTTTCTGTTGATATTACAGATTTAAAACTTACGGAACTTTCTCTAATAGAAAATCAAAATAAATTACAAAGTATTTTAACAAAGTTAGAGTGGACAAACGATCAATTACGTCTGGCAAAAGAATCTGCCGAAATAGCAAATAGAACCAAAAGTGAGTTTTTAGCTAATATGAGTCATGAAATTAGAACTCCGATGAATGCTATTTTGGGGTTTGCCGAAATACTGCTTAATACGTCAAAAGATAAGATATCAATAAATTACATTAACAATATTCTATCTTCCGGAAAAACTTTATTAGGGTTAATAAACGACTTATTAGACCTTTCGAAAATCGAATCGGGAAATTTAGCACTAAATTACGAGCCTATTAATTTTAGAGAGGTATTTAACGAACTGTTTTTGATGTTTATGGAAAAAGCATCTTCAAAAAAAATCGATTTTATTTTTGATATTGATGATAAATTACCTAAAAGTATAGAAATTGATGATGTTAGAATAAGGCAAATTTTAATCAATTTAATAAATAATGCAATCAAGTTTACTGAAACCGGTTATGTAAAGGTAAGTGCAAAAACAATTAATAATAATAAAATGAAAGATAAATTAACCTTAATTATAGAAGTGGAAGATACCGGAATAGGAATTGATGAAAACGAGCTAACTGAAATATTTGATAGTTTTAGGCAATCTAAAAGACTTAGTACTAAGCATTACGGTGGAACAGGGCTTGGTTTAACAATTACGAAAAGGCTTACCGAAATGATGGGAGGTAGCATTTCCGTAATAAGCAAACTTAAAAAAGGAAGTACTTTTAAAGTAGTTTTTGATAAGTTAAAGATTTCTGAAAATGATAGCATTTCTTCAAGCAATAAATTCGAGTGGTCTAAAATTGATATAGATTTTATTGACGGTAAACTATTGGTAATTGATGATGTAAATAAAAATATAGAAATTGTTAAAGGGTATTTAAGCTTTTATAATATTAATGTGGAAGGAGCATTAACGGCAAAAGCGGGAATTAAATTGGCAAGGGAGTATCAACCGCATCTAATTTTAATGGATTTAAGAATGCCCGATTTAGACGGTTATCAAGCTTTAAGTATTCTTAAACAAGATCCTAAAACAAAGCATATCCCTATTATTGCATTTACAGCTTCTGCAATGATAAAAGAAATTGGCGGGCTAAAAGATAGATTTGACGGCTTTTTAATGAAACCGATACAAAACGAAATTTTAGTAGATTTTTTAATTAGATATATTCCCCACAACAAAAATGAAAATTTACCAAAATCATTAATTGAAGATTTTGTAAAAAAAGACTACTTTAAAATTGATAAAGTAGATTTTGAAGTTAATAAACAAAAGTTTATATTATTTGATCATAAATTTTCTAAAAAGTTTATTGAACTTAACGAGTATTTAATGCTTGATGACGTAAACGAATTATTACATGAAGTTAAACAGTTTAACGAACATTATCAGTTTAATATTCTTAGTGCCTTTTGTAATAAACTTGAAGAAAGTTACGCAAGTTTTGATATAGAAAATGTTCAATTATTGCTTTCGGAATATAGTAAGTTTATTTTATTAATTAAGCACGAATTTGATTTGTAGAGAAGGAAATAAATTGGAAAATAAAAATCTTATTTTATTGGTAGATGACCAACCTAAAAATTTACAGTTGGCGGCAACCGTATTAAATCCTTTTTACAAATTGCTTATTGCCGGTAACGGTGTAAATGCAATAAAAATTGCAAAAGATAAAAAACCCGATTTAATTTTGCTTGATATTATGATGATGGATATGTCGGGGTATGAAGTTTGCAAAGAATTAAAAAACTTACCGGAAACAAGCGATATTCCGATAATATTTTTAACTGCAAAAACCGAAGAGCAAGATATTGTTAAAGGATTTGAATTAGGAGGGGTTGATTATATTACAAAACCTTTTAAAGCCAAAGAAATGTTGGCAAGAATTAAAACACATATTGAATTAAGGCAAGCCAATAAAACTATTGAGAAGCAAAATAACGAACTTGTAAAAATTAATAACGAAAAAGATAAATTTTTTTCTATTATTGCACATGATTTAAGAAGCCCCTTTACCGGATTGTTAAGTTTAACGCAAATGCTGGCAGAAGAATTTGAGGACTTTACCAAGGAAGAAATGGTTAGAACAATAAATAGTTTGAAAGAAAGTGCTTCCATATTATATAAATTACTGGAAAATTTATTAAGCTGGTCGTTAATTAAAAGAGGTTTGATGGAATTTAACTTTGAAAAATTAAATTTGTATTATGCGGTAAATTCTAACTTAGAGATTTTAGAACAAAGAGCTATTCAAAAGAAAATAGCTCTTATTAACAATACAGACCCCGAAATTTTTGTTTATTCCGATAAGAATATAATTTATACGGTATTGCGTAATTTAATTTCTAACTCAGTAAAATTTACACCTTCGGGTGGGTCGGTTACTGTAAACTCTCAAGACCTAAAAAATAAAATAGAAATAAGCGTAAAAGATACCGGAATAGGCATTTCGGAAGTAGATTTGCATAGATTATTTAAAATTGACGAAAAAGTATCGAATAAGGGAACAGAAGGAGAACCAAGTACCGGATTAGGGTTATTGTTGTGTAAAGAATTGATTGAAAAGAATAACGGAGAAATTTACGTAAAAAGCGAAATAGGGAAAGGCTCGGAATTTGCTTTTACACTTCCCAAAGCCACTTAATAAGGTGGCATATATTGTATATATTAACTATTTTTAGTTATTAAATTTTAAAAATTATTATTGGCGGAT
>DAINPX010000045.1:0-12960 GCA_036743235.1 Melioribacteraceae bacterium | reverse complement strand
CGGTGCGGCTGCTGCACAAAGAGTTGGTGAATTAGTATCTGTTCACGTAATACCTCGTCCACATACCGATGTTGAATTAATTCTTCCTAAAAGACCAAAACAATAATGCAATTAGCTTTAGGATTAATTGAGACAAAAGGCTTAATTGGTGCAATAGAGGCTGCCGATGCAATGCTTAAGGCAGCCAATGTTACACTTTCCAGAAAAGAAAAAATTACTGCAGCAATGGTTACCGTAGAAATTATTGGTGAAGTAGCCGCAGTTAGAGCTGCTGTTGATGCAGGGGCTGCCGCTGCACAAAGAGTTGGGCAGTTGATAGCTGTTCACGTTATACCACGCCCCGATGATCAATTAGAACCTTATATTACTTTTTCTCCTCAAGAAAAAATTGAACCAACTAAAAGAGGACGGAAGAAAAAGGATATTGGTATCGAGTCAATTTTTGATTTGATGGATGAAGAATCTGAAGAGGATGTTGAAACAATTAGTTTTGATTACGAAACATTTTCCGATACTGATTCTATTGTTGAAGAAAACAATGATTTTTTTGATGAAGCAGAACCCATAAGTGTGGAAGATGTTGTTGAAACACAATTAAATTCTGATACTGATGCTAATTCTGATTATTTAGAGTTAAAAGATGATGTTGTTGAAGAAACTGAAACAATAATTGTTGAAAATGTTGTTTTAGATTCGTCTGATGCCACGGATGGAGAAAAAGCAGAAGAAGTTATAATTGATGCTATTTCGGAAGCACATGCAGAAGAGTATTATGAAACCGGCGAGAGCTCTGAAAGTATTATTTCAGAAAACATTAAGGATAATATAGTTGAAGAAACATCAGCTAAAATATTGCAAAATAATGATTTGTCGGGTATATTTAAAGAGAATGTTAATCTTGAAAATAATGATACTTTTAATAACGAAGAGACAATTAATTCAATAGATAATGACGATGTAGTAATTGAAAATGATATAGGTTCTACTGAAATTACTAATGAAGATTCAGTTAAAAACACTAATACGGAATATGAAGAAATAGATAATTATATCCGTAAAATAGTTTTAACGCCTAACGATAGTAAGATTTTAAGCGAAGATTATTCTGTAGAAAATGTCCATTTATTAAGAATTAGAGCACGAAAAATATCCGATTTCCCAATTAAAGGAAGGAAATTGGCAAAAGCAGGACGTTCAATATTACTATACTGTTTCGACTTATTAAAGAAAAAATTATAGATTGATTTAAATTTTAATAATACTTTATTTTCAATAACTAAAATATTGTTATTGAATACTTTGTAAATTATTATTAATTTTTATTTCAATCTTTTTTTTATTTATGAAAAATAAAGTTATACGAATAATATCAATTGCAATTTTTTCTATCATTCTTTGGGGAGCTATTTCATTGAATGAAGAGTATTTTACCGGAATAAAAGTGCCGATAAAATTTGTTTATTCTGCTGATAGTAATGCAGTTAGCAACGTAAGCGTAGAGGAAATTACTTTAAACATAAAAGGTCAGGGTTGGCAATTGGCAAAAGTAATATTATCGGATGAATTGTCATTTGCCATAAGAACTAATAATAGGTACGGAAAGCAAGAAGTATCTTTAAAATCTGAATTGGAATTTAATGATTGGCTAACTTCAAATTTACAGATAACGGAGATTATACCGGATAGAATTTCATTTTTTGTTGAACATGCTGCATCCAAAAAGGTAAAAATAATTCCTAATATTATGTTAACTTTTACAGAAGGCTTCATTCAATCAGACAGTATTAGATTATCGAAAGATTCCGTAATTATTTATGGACCAATAAGCGAAATTTCTAAAATAAAGTTTGTTAAAACAAAATATTACGAATTTTTAGATTTGGATAAAAAAATAAGAGAAAGAATTGAATTAGAACCGCAGAAATTATTTGGATATAATTTAAATTCTTTGTTTGTAACAATTGATGTCCAAAAAATGGTTGACAAGACATTTGAAAATTTAACAATTGAACCCATTGAAGTGCCTGAAAACTATAATTTGCAATTAATTCCTCATCAAATAAATATTAAACTACGTGGGGGATTGAACGAATTAGGAAATTTAAACGGGGATGAAATAAAAGTATTTGTAAAATTTAATAGTGCATTTTACGATACACTCGGTTATTTAATACCGGAAATAAAAATTCCGAAATATACACAAGTTGTTGAAACAGAACCACAAAAAATTGAATATATTATTAAACAGCGGTAATTATGTTTATTACATTTGAAGGACTGGACTTTTGCGGAAAAAGTACTCAAGTTAAAATACTTATTGATTATTTAGAGAAGGAAGGTAATAAAGTAACATTATTACGAGAACCTGGGGGCACAATAATATCTGAAAAAATAAGAGATATTGTTCTTGATAAAATAAATTTGGAAATGTGCATTGAAACAGAGTTGTTATTATTTTACGCAAGCAGAGCACAATTAGTAAATGAGAAAATTTTGCCGGAACTAAAAAAAGGAAATATTGTTATAAGCGATAGGTTCTTTGATTCCAGTACAGCTTACCAAGGTTACGGAAGAGGTTTATCAATTAATTTTATTAACGAGTTAAATAAATTTGTAGTTGGTAAATCTATTCCAAATATAACTTTCTTTTTAGATCTTTCGATTGAAGAAATTGAAAAACGTAAAGCATTATTAAAAAAAGAGAATTTTGATAGAATTGAAAGATCTGTAATTGATTTTTGGCATAAAGTACGCGAAGGGTATTTAAATATTGCTAAAAACGAAGAACGTTTTTGTGTAATTGATGCATCTAAATCAATCGAAGAAATCCATAAAATAATTTTATCAAAAATAATTAGTTTGCGGAAAGAGGCAATTAAATGAAAAAAATAAATTTTCGATTTATTGTAATTCCTGTTATATTTTTACTTTTTACCGGATTTTTTAAAGCCGATGATGAGTATTATTTTAAACTTTCAAAAAGTATTGATCTTTTTGGAGAAATTTATAAATATTTAGCTACGGCGTATGTTGATGAAGTTGATCCTGAAGAATTAATGTATAACGGATTAGACGGAATGCTTTCCGGTTTAGACCCTTATACAGTGTTTTTAGAACAAGATGAAAAAGGAGAAATAGATTTAATTACTAAAGGAAAATACGGTGGAATTGGTGCAACAATAGGAATTAAAAATGACAAGATTACAATTTTAGAAGTTTTGGAAGGCTATTCTGCACAGAGACAAGGGCTACATATTGGCGATGTAATTACCAAAATTAATGACGAAGAAATTAATAAGGAAAATTACAACAGAATGAGTAAACAGATAAAAGGTGATCCTGGTAGCGTTATTAAGTTAACAATAAATAGAGAAGGTGTTGAAGAAGAATTAAATTATTCTTTAGTACGAGAAGAGATAGAGATTAAAAATGTAACTTATTGGGGTTTAATAGGAGATAAGAAAAATATCGGCTATTTAAAACTGACAGGCTTTTCCATGAGTGCTGGAGATGAAGTTAAAAAAGCAATAATTGAATTGAGAAATAAAACTAAACTTGAAGGAATAGTATTAGACTTAAGAGGTAATCCGGGCGGTTTATTGGAAGCTGCAATTGATGTATCTGAAAAATTCTTAAAAAAAGGTGAATTGGTAGTTTCGGTAAAAGGTAGAGATTCCTTAAATAATAGAGAATATTATAGCAAAGAAGAACCGATTGCGGGTGATATTAAGTTAATTGTTTTGGTTGATAATTTTTCGGCTAGTGCAAGTGAAATTGTTGCAGGTGCTATCCAAGACCATGACAGAGGAATTATTTTAGGTACGCAATCATTTGGAAAAGGTTTAGTACAAACAATACTTCCTTTACCTTACAATACTTCTGTTAAAGTTACTACGGCAAGGTATTTTACTCCAAGTGGTAGGTGTATTCAAAAGATTGATTATAGTAATAGTCTGAAGAAGAAGAATATTAGCACAGAATTTAAAACAGACAATAAGAGGATTGTTTTTTCAGCCGGCGGAATTAAGCCCGATACTATTGTTATTAGAGAAACGAATTCGCAAACTATAAAAGAATTAATGGCAAAAGGAGTATTTTTTAATTTCGCCAACTATATGTATAATACCAATAATGTGGATAATTTTAATGAAAATAAAAAATTATTTGATAAGTTTATTGAATATTTAAATAAAGAAAAAGTTGATTTTAAGAGCGAGATTGAAAGTTCGTTAAAAGAAGTAAAAAATCAACTAAACGAAAAAAATTCAAGTAAAGAATTTAAAACAAAACTTGATGAATTAATTTCTGAATCTGAAAAGTTAAAACAAAATGAGTTAATTGCCAATTCTGATATTATTGTGTCAAAAATTAGAGAAGAGTTTGCACTTCGTACTAAAGGGAAAAATGCAAGAATTGAAGAATCGTTAAAGTTTGATAAACAAATTGAAGTATCTATTGATATTATTAATAAAAATAAAGAATTTAATTATATATTAAATTAAAAATATATTGTTAACAATTATTTAATGTTTATTTTAGTGTAACAAAAAATTAAGGTTTATGAAAGATTTAAAAATTATTTATTCTATTAATCCTGTATTTAAAAAATGTCCCGAATGCGGTGCCCCCGGTTCGTTACACAGGTCGCGTGCTCGTACAGTATTTGAACAGATGTTAAAAAAAGTGAGCTTTTATAATATTTATAGATGTAAAAACTGTGGTTGGCGAGGTTATTTATCTACTTTAACAATTACTAAAAATTCTATTACAAATTTATTTATTTATTTAATTTTAATAGCTGGTTCTGCATACATTATTCGTTTTGTATTAACAAAGTTTTTACTTAAATAACAATATACATATTTAAGGTGGCTTATGGATACAATTCTCCAAGGTCAGATAAATGAAGGAATTCCGTTATTATGGCAAAAAATTTTTATTGCTTTAATGATAGGTTTGTTGATTGGGGTAGAACGGGAAAGGGCAAAGAATCCGGGAGAACAATATTTTGCAGGTATTAGGACTTTCCCTCTTATTTCGATGTTAGGTTTTGTTTGTGCATTAATCTCATCATTTACAACTATATATTTTTTTATAACAGGCTTCATTATATTTGGAGCGTTGGTATCTATTGAGTATTTTATTACTGCACAAAAAGGGGAATTGGGAGGAACTACCGAACTAACATTATTATTGGTTTATGTTTTAGGTGGAATGGTTTTTTGGGAGTATTTTTTACTTTCCGCTGCAATAAGTGTTGTAATTACAGTATTTTTAAGCTTAAAAACTAAATTTCGAACTTTTGCCGGAATGGTATCGGAAGAAGATATTTTTGCAACATTAAAGTTTTTAATTATCACAATTATAGTGCTTCCCATTCTTCCTAACAAAACTGTTGATCCTTTCGAAATTATTAATCCCTTAAAAATATGGTATTTTGTAATTCTTATTTCGGGAATTAGTTTTATAGGATATATTTTATTTAAAATTATTGGTTCAAAAAAAGGTATTATTGTTTTATCTATGCTTGGCGGGGTTGCATCCAGCACAGCCGTTACTTTATCCTTTTCTCAAAGAAGTAAAGAGAATACTACTTATTGTTCGGAATTTGGAAGCGGAATATTATTAGCCACTTCAATTATGTATCCTCGAGTGTTATTTATTGTTTTTTTATTAAATCCATTACTAGGAATGAAATTAATTTTGCCATTTTTAATACTTTCTTGCGTTACACTATATTATAGCTATATTTACAGAAAGAAAAATAATATGGGCAACGAAAGTACTTTAGAATTAACTAATCCTTTCAAACTATTTTTTGCCATCAAATTTGGAATAGTATTAATGGTTTTATTGTTCATTTCCGGATTATTTAATAAGTTTTTAGGTTATGGTGGGGTGTTTCTTGCTGCATTTATTGGAGGTTTTGCAAGTTTGGATGCAGCAATTTTATCGGTTGTTAATGTTGGAATAAAATCAGTCGGAATTAATATTTTAGCCTCAGCCATATTATGTGCAATATCAGCTAATACAATATTTAAAATGTTGGCAATCTATTTTAGTGCTTATAAAGATTTAAGAAAATTTACTTTTACTCCATTTATTATTATTAACTGTTTAATTATTTTGTTTTGCGGTTATTATATACTTTTGTAAGCTTACTTTTTGGTATTCCTAATTTACTTTCTAATTCTTCTTTTGTTTTATATTCTTCTAGATAATGTACATTTACTTTATTTCTGTTAAATAACAACCAAGCTAAAGCAATTTTAATATTATCCAAATCTGTAAGGTTTATGGAATTATCTGTATTGTGAACATTATTATAAAAATCTTCTAATGCATTGTCAAAATTTTCTTTTTCGTTAAGGATGAAATCTTTAATATATATTTTTCCGTCAATTAATAAAATATAATCTTTTCTGCCCGTATAATTTGCTTCAATAAAAATTCTTGCTCTATTTATGGGAACGCTAATAATAGATGATTTATTTAGTTGTTTTAGAATTGAGTTAACTATATCTCGAAGTGTTGCAGCTTCTTCATATTTTTGCTCTGAAGAAAGTTTTTTCATTTTTTCTAATAATCTATTAATAGCACTTTGATTTTGACCGGATAAAAACTCATACACGTTCTTTAATTCCAAAGAGTAAATTTCAATATCAATTTCTGGCATACAGTTGCCCGTGCATCTATGTATATCATAAAGGTAACATTTCTTATGCTTTTCAAATATCCTATCAGTGCATTCTCTTAGTAAAAAGGCTTTATCAATAATATCAACTAAATTATTTGCAGTTTCGCGATTATGATATGGTCCAAAATAATCGTTACCATCAATATCTATTTGTTGAGTTACCGAAATATCAGGAAACGAATGGGTTAACCTAACTTTAATAAAATAATTAGCACTGTAGTTTTTTAATTGAACATTGTACTTTGGTAAATACATTTTTATTAATTGCGATTCTGCCAACAAAGCTGTTAATTCGGTAGGTGTTTCTTTATATTCAATTAAAGACGATTTTTTTATAATTTCTTTAGACTTTTTTGCTGCATTTTCTGATAGGTGATTTGTTACTCGTTGTTTTAAGGATTTTGATTTGCCAATATAAAGAGCTTTATCTTTACTATTTTTAAAGATATACACACCGGGCGAATCCGGTAGATTTACAAAATCTTTGCCAACTCCTTTTTTAATTATCAAGTCTTGTTTTTTGTTTTTGGGAAGAGATTCAAAAACTTTTAACTCTTCAATATTTTTAATTAAATAATCTTGCTCTAATATTTCTAATGTTTTAATTAAAACTTTTGCAGTTAATGTAGCATCAGATAAGGCTCTATGTAAATCCTTATGTTTAATTTTTAAGTGTTTTGCTACGTCACTTAGACGTTTACTTTTTAAAAAAGGGAATAGTTTTCTACTTAATTTTAAAGTGCAAAGTATCATGTTATTTGGAAATACTTCCAAAACTCTTTCGTATTCTGCTTTAAGAAATGAAATATCAAAGCTGCTATTATGTGCAACAATAATACTATTACCAATAAAATTATTTATAGCAGTAATAAAACTATAAAAATATGGAGCATCAGTTAAGTCATAATCGGTAATGCCTGTTAGTTTTGTAATTTCGGATGGTAATTGACTTTCAGGATTAAAAAAAGTTTTTAAAGTATCAACAATTTTACCGTTAACTACTTTTACCAAACCGATTTCTATTACTTTATTGGTATGAGGAGCTAAACCTGTAGTCTCAACATCTAAAACAACGAAGGATGTGTCTTTTATTAAATTATTTTTAACAGACAAAGTATTTCTCTTTATTACAATTAAATATAAAGAAAATTACCGATTATTTAAATAGATTTGAAAGAATTATTGTCTAACCAACCTACTTTCCCGTCTTTTAGTTTTATACGTGTCCAGTTTTCAACCTTATCTTCAATCTTAAATTTAATTCCCTCATGTATAATGAAAGCGTCATTGGAATCATAATCAGGGGATACCTTAACATTTGCGGAAGATTCTAACAAAATACCATATTCAATAGAAGATTCATCATTTATACGAACTATAAATAAAAACGCAACAAAAATTAAAACAACCAAATTGAATGAACCGAAAAAGAATAATGGTTTTTGATAGTTACTATTACGATGATAATAGTATAACCCAATAATTATTAAAAATGATGTAAAAATGATAATAAATGTATAAGCCCATCCATTAACAGTAAATAACATAACTAAGGAATCCCACCACTCAATTAAAAATAATTTTGGTAAGACTTCAATTTTATCTATTGTATGGGCATTAGCAACGCTTAAATTATGTTTAATATCTTCGTCACCCGGTGCAAGTTTTAGTGCTTTTTCGTAATTTAAAACCGAGTATCCAATTTTTCCCATTCTATAATATGTATTTCCTAAATTATAATAAAGCTCCGAACTTACCAAACCCTGGTGTAAAACAGCCGAATAGGATTCAAGGGCAGCTTCATAATTCTGATTTTTATATTCTTTATTACCTTTTTTAATCAAACTTTTTGGATCTAATTCTTGAGAAAAAAAATTGTATGAAGTAAACAATGTTAAAAATATAATTACAAAAGTTTTCATATAATCCTCTTCTTTTTTGATAAGTTTTCATCTAGTTGAACAATTAATAATACAGCAGACTCGTAAAAATCATTTGCCGAATCTTTATCAATTCCTTGAGGAGAAAACCTAACAAATTCACACTTTTCTGTTAATACTTTAACTTTATCTATTAATTCTAAAGAAATATTTTTTTCTTCTAATTTTTCAATTATTAAATCAATTGTCAAGTCTGATTTGGGAATACTAAGTTTATTTTCTAAATAGCCGAAAAACGCAGAATATACATTTTCGTAAAAAGCATTTAAATTATTGGAATCCAACAATAATTTAGCAGATTTAAGCTTTTTTCTGGCAAATTTTTCTGCTTTTCTAAATTTTGATACCGAAATATTTGCATCTAAATGTTCTTTATTCTTTATAAATTTAATAGAAATTACAAGTCCTAATATAGGTACAATAATAAAAAACCAAAACCAATTTGTAAGCAACGAATAATCGTTTATATGATAAAAATTAAAATCACCGGTTTTAATGTATCTTATGTCCTCATTTAACAAACGGATATCTTCTTTATCCAAATTACCTGAAGAACCGGCGACTGAATTGTTTCGCTTAACAATTATTTCAAACAGTGGTGTTTTTATTGCAACGTATTTTTTTGCGTTTGGATCAAAAAATGAAAACTCAATAGGCTTTATTTCAAATTTACCCGATACGCGTGGAATAATAATATACTCAATAATTTTTGAACCGTTTATTTTTCCAATTCTATTAATGTTCTCAGAAATTTTGGGTTCATATTTCTCAAATCCATTTGGTAAAATTAAAGTAGGAAATTCAGTCAATTTTACATTACCGGTTCCGTTAATATTAATCTTTAATGTAAAAGGTTCATTTTGTAAGACTTCATTTTTATCTATAGTTGCATTTAATGAAAAATTACCGATTGCACCATTAAATGAAACAGGTACATTATTGTTAGGGAGCGGAAGAACATTAATTTTTATAGTATTGCTTCTTATTAATTCCTCCCGAGTTTCGGTTCGTCCAAAAAACGGATCATCAAAAAAATCATCAAAAATATCTCGAGAATTCTTTTTCTTTCTATAAACAACATTCATTTTTAGTTCAAAAGGTGAAACGGAAAGTTGACCGGTTTGATTGGGGAATAGTGCGGCTTTTTTAATTACTGCCGATTTAAACCTTTCTCCATTGTGCATCTCGTCTGAAAGGGTAATATTATTGGGCAAATCTAATTCTTCCGTCCAAAAACCGTTAAACTGAGGTAATTTCGATATTTGAGGTGAAGATATATTTATTTTTGTAAAAAGTTTATAAGTAACCGTAACTTGTTCACCTTTATAAACTGTATTTTTATCGGGAATTGCTAAAATAAAAAGACTTTTACTAATATCTTCATCAACTCCGTCTTTATTATTACTGTTTTTTTGTGATTGTCCTTTTATTACTTCAATAGATAATTCATTGCTTGTAAAAGTTTTACCTGATTGTGTAATTTGGGCAGGGGATATTTTAAACTTCCCAATTTTTGTCGGAATTAGTATATAAGTAAAAGAAAAAGCAGCCGACATTTTACCGTTAATAATTTGGATACTGCTTGATTGCGAAGGACCATTCAAAATTTTAAATCCGTTAAACGATGGAGATCTAAAATTTGAAATATTAGAATTATCTGCTCCTTGCAATGTAAATGTTACTTGAAATCTTTCATTTTCTCCGACTTTTGCAAAGTCGGTGCTCGCAGTAAAAGTTTGTGCGTATAAGTTAGTAAAACCTAATAGGAATATTACAAAAATAGCTAAACTAAAATATATTTTTTTCATTACTAACATGTTTTCCTCATTACCAATCTTTTTCGCGAGAGTATCCGCGTATTTTCATTTTTCTAATTTTCTTTTGTAAATCCGATTCATTATTTTTCATTGCTTCAAGCATTTGTTTTGCTTGCTCTTTGCTCATCTGTTCTTTTTGGTCTTTTGGTTGTTGCTGCTTATCTTTATCCTTGTTCTTATCGTTTTGGTTATCGTTATTGTTATTATCCTTATCCTTATTATCTTTATTATTTTTATCCTGGTTGTCTTTATTATCCTTATTATCTTTATCGTTTTTATTATCCTTATTTTCTTCGTTCTTATTGTTTTTATTTTGTTGCTGTTGTTGTTTTTTTGATAAAGCGTAAGATAAATTGTATTTGGTCTCTAAATCGTTAGGATTAAGTTTTAATGAAGATTTGTAAGAGTTTATTGCTTCATCAAGTTTATTTTCCTTTAAATAACTGTTCCCAATATTATAGTGTGTTTTTGCTTTAATTTCTTTATCTTTTGCTAAAGTTAAAGATTTGTGATATGCTTTTCGTGAATCTTCAAATCTGTCCTGTTTGTAAAGCGAATTACCTAAATTAAAATAGTTTTCATACCTTTTTTTATCTTTTTCAATACTCTTCTTAAAATTTATCTCGCTATCAGTAAATTTCTTCTCTTCATATAAATCAACGCCAGTATTGTTTAAACTACGAGCAGATTGAGCAATAATATTAAAAGTATTAAAATAAACTATTAGAACTATTGTAATGAATAAAAAATTTTGTTTCATTGTCTTTTCTCAAATAATTTTTCGAAGAATTTACTTTTCGAGTTTGTCATAAGACCTTCTAATATCAGCAATAAAAGGGCAGGTATTAACAAATAAAAATATTTATCCTCGTAATCAATTACTTTAGTCATTCCATACTCGGTTTTTTCAATTTTAGCTAATTCACTATAAATTTGTTCCAAATCATCTCTATTTGAAGCTCCTAAAAAATATTTTCCATTTCCTTTAGTAGCTATTTCTTTTAATAAGTCTTCATTCAACTTTGTTATTACAATATTGCCGTCCTTATCACGTTTAAAATCATTTGATTGATTGATAGGGATGGGTGAACCGGAAGGAGACCCTAAACCGATAGTAAATACTTTTATATTGTTTTTATTCGCTTCTTCCAAAGCTGCATCAATATCTCCTTCGTGGTCTTCACCATCAGTAATTATTATAATAGCCTTTTGAGTTTTTGCTTCATACTTGAAAGAAGAAAGAGCCATTTTTATTGCATCTGCAATTGCAGTACCTTGTTGGGGAACACTATTTTCGTCAACAGCATTTAAAAATAAATTTGCAGCAGAGTAATCCGTTGTTAACGGAAATTGAACATATGGTTGTCCGCTAAATATTATTAATCCTATTCTATCACCTTTTAAGGTTTGAATTAACCTATAAATATCAAACTTAGCTTTATCCAATCTGTTTGGTTGAATGTCTGTAGCTTTCATGCTTTTGCTAACATCTAAAAGAATAAAAACATCAATGCCGGTTTGTTTAACTTCGGTTAATTTATCACCGATTTGAGGAGAACAAAGCGAGAGTACGATTAATATAACTGCTACAAAAAATATTGCAAATTTAACAATTGCTTTTGTAGAACTGAATTTTGAAAAAACAATTGAATGTAAATTTGAATTTGCAAAAACTGACATTTTCTGTTTTTGTAACCGTAAAAAATACCAAAAAAGAAGTATTAATACAGGTAAAAAATAAATTATTAATAAATACTCGGTATGACCAAATCTAAACATATTTTCACTAAATTAATTCAGTAATCTTTTATAAAAACTATTAGAAAGAATAAATTCAAAAATTAACAATATCAAAGCTAATATTAACCATGGATGAAATTTTTCGGCTGCATTTCGATAAGATGTAACTTCAATTTTGGATTTTTCGAGTTTATCAATTTCTTTATAAATATCCTCAAGTTTTCGGTTATTTGTAGCTCTAAAATACTTACCTTTTGTTAAATCAGAAACTTGACGTAATAAATTCTCATCAATTTCAACAGGAACCATTTGATATCTTATTCCAAATGGAGTTTGGAAAGGATATGGAGCTTGCCCTATTGTTCCGACTCCTATAGTGTAAATTCTAATTCCGAATGTGGAAGCTATTTTAGCTGCAGTTACCGGGTCTATTTGCCCTGCATTATTAACCCCGTCAGTTAATAAAATAATTATCTTACTTTTTACTTTACTGTCTTTTAATCTATTTACACCATTTGCAATAGCATTACCAATTGCCGTTCCGTCAGTAAGCATTCCACTATTAATCTCTTTTAACAAATTGCGTAAAACAGCATAATCTATAGTTAAAGGGCACTGTGTAAAACTTTCGCCGGCAAAAATAACCAACCCAATTTTATCTCCTTTTCTTCCTTCAATAAAATCATCGGTAACTTTTTTTGCTGCTTCAAGTCTATTTGGTTTAAAATCCTCCGCAAGCATACTACCGCTAATATCCAACACCATT
>DAINPX010000044.1:0-12985 GCA_036743235.1 Melioribacteraceae bacterium | reverse complement strand
CCAAATTCTACCGTCATTTCTTAAACTTTCACTCATTAAGGTTAATTTAGATTGACTTTCACCATGTATTGGCAAACATGTTGGATGTATTTGGGTGTAGCAAGGATTTGCAAATAAAGCTCCTTTTTTATGTGCTCTCCATATTGCCGTAGCATTACAATTCATAGCATTTGTAGAAAGGAAGAAAACATTTGAATAACCGCCGGTTGCTAAAATTACGGCATGCCCGCTGTAATTTTCAATTTCACCGGTTATTAAATTACGTGCAACAACTCCTTTTGCAATACCGTCTTCTACTACTAAATCAAGCATCTCTCTTCGCGTAAACATCTGCACGTTTCCAAGTTTTACTTGGCGACTTAAAGCGCTATAAGCTCCTAATAAAAGCTGTTGACCTGTTTGACCTTTTGCATAAAAAGTACGACTTACTTGTGCACCGCCAAAAGATCTGTTATCTAATAATCCGCCATATTCTCGAGCAAAGGGAACACCTTGAGCAACGCATTGATCAATAATATTATTGCTTACTTCTGCAAGTCTATAAACATTTGCTTCTCTTGCTCTAAAATCACCGCCTTTTATTGTATCATAAAATAATCTATAAACGGAATCACCGTCATTTTGATAGTTTTTGGCTGCATTTATTCCGCCTTGTGCTGCAATACTATGTGCACGGCGTGGGCTATCGTGAAAAGTTAATACTGTAACTTTATAACCCAATTCGCCTAACGATGCAGCTGCGGATGCACCCGCCAAGCCTGTGCCTACTACTATTATTTCATATTTCCTTTTATTAGCCGGATTAATTAATTTCATATTTTGCTTATAATTATTCCATTTTTCTTCTAATTTACCGGCAGGTATTTTTGCGTTTAAATTAATCATTATTTACCTCCGTAAAAAAATAAAAAATAAATTGGCATAGCAGCAAAACCAATACCAATTATTGTTGAGTAAATTATTCCTAAAGCGTTAATAAACGGAGTATATTTTTTATGATTCCAACCAAACGTTTGAAACGCACTTTGAAAACCATGATTTAGATGAAAAGATAAAATTGCAACGGCAATAACATAAAACCACGATATTATTGGGTTATTGAAAGCATCTTTTACCATAACAAACAAATTTTCTCCCTTACCTAATAAGGTATGGTCAACAAAAAAAGCCTTTAAGTGAATTACCAAGAAGATAAACACTACACTTCCTGTAATTGCCATTGTTCTGGAAAAGATATTAGTGTTTTTTCTAATCCCATTTACTGCATAATTAATTGGTCTTGCTTTTTTGTTTTCAATCCATAGTCTTATACCATTAAAAATATGGAAGAAAAATATTAATCCAAGCCCAATTTCCATAATTATGGTAAATTTCATACTTCTTAATAAATGAGCATAATTATTAAAAGCTGTTCCGCCGTCATTTGCAAATAGAGTAAGATTACCCAATAAATGCACGGTTAAAAACACTATTAAAAATGTACCCGTTACCGCCATAATTATTTTTTTACCAATTGAAGAGTTCAAGCTTTCCGAAAGCCATCCCATTAAGTTCCTCCGTTAATTTTGGTTATTATTTAAAATGATTTTATTTTCCTAAAATAAGATTATTTGTATAATTTTCAAATAATAAATAATTAATTTAATAATTATTTTATTTTTTTCTTATTTTTTTTAGAATAAGTGTTTTACATCATATTTTTTATTGTAATAATTGAATATATTAGCAGTATTATACAAATTTTTGTGGATAAAGCAAATGCAAAGTTTAATTGCTTCTATTATGTTTGCAGATTTAATAGGTTCATCAAAAGTTAAAGATGACAAACTTAAAGCCATATTAACCGAAAAATTTGAACGTTATAAAAAAGTTTATTTGAATAACAAAAATCACTTTTTTTATAAAGGTTTAGGAGACGGTGCATTAATTTGTAGCTTCGACCATTTGGATTTAGCGGAAATTGCATTAAAAATTAGAGATGATATAAAAAATACGGATTGGAAAAAACTGGGTTTTGAAGAAAATATAGGAATTAGAATAGGAATTAACTTAAGCAAAATAAATTTAAAGTACGAAAACAATAAAGTTTCGGATGTTTTTGGAAAAGGTGTGGATACTGCTGCAAGAATTGAACCTATTGCCGAAGAGAATTCCGTTTTCGTATCAAAAAGATTTTATGACTTTTTATCGGACGAAAATACAAATGTTTATAGAACTATTCCGCTTGGATTGTTACCTCTTGCAAAAAATTACGGTGAACTTGAAATATTTAAACTTTTACGAGGTGATGAGTTAGATGAATCTCATAATAGCGTGATGTTCGATTTTATGGTTTTAACTCATTCTCCTTCGGAATCGGAAATTCCTATTCCAAAATTAAAGGTTGAATTTAACCAAGAAGAAAAGAACAGTTTTGTTTCTGCTTCTTTTTTGGACATTAAAAAATACTTTAAAACAGCAATTTATGTACTTAAAGAAAAAATACCCGATGCAGAAGTAAGTTTTATTGACGGAGTTGACGATAAATTTGCATGTAAAATATTTTATAAAGACGAACTTATTTGTAAGTGCAAAATTTGGCTACGTGATAAATTTTCGGCTTTTACGTCATGCAAAAGTATTTGTTATAGTGATAATTATCTAGATATGGCTACAGATAATAAATTTAATTACTGGGCAACAATAGATGATAACGGTGATCATGTATTTTTGAATATTTCGTCTATGGGTAAATTTAATAATCGGGAAGGATTTATTAATACTAATGTAAACAGTAAAAAAACTGCTGAAATATTCTGGCTTTCCTTTATAAAACCCTTTAATAAATTATAATTTTTTAGTAACAGCAACTTTTTCACTTCAATTTTATCTATAATAATAAAGCAACTATTTGGAATTGTTTTGAATAATTACGAAGACATAATTGATTTTACAATTTATTATAATAAATACAAAACAAAAATATATAACTATACATTACGTATGGTAAATGATAGAGATACGGCAGAAGATATTTTACAAGAAGTTTTTATTAAATTTTTCGAGAATTTTAATTTAATTCAAAATAAGAACAGTATAATTTTTTGGTTATTTAAAACTACTCAAAACTTGGTATATACTTACTATAATTATAAAAACAAATTTAAAAATCATATTAACTTAAGCGATAATGATGATGAGATTAACGAAATACCTGCCGATATAGATATTATTAACGGGTTAGAAGAAAAAGAACTTAGCATATTAATTAATCAATCTATTGAATTGTTGCCTTTAGAACAAAAAGAAGTTTATTTACTTAAAGAATATGGTAACTTAAGTTATAAAGAAATCGGTGAACTATTAAAAATTGATTCGGAATTAGTGAAAAGCAGAATTTTTAAAGCAAGACAAAAATTAATAAAAATTATTTCTAAAAAAATTAAATAATTGGAAGTAAAATGGATAATTTGAATTATAAGATGCTAATTAATGAATATTTAGACGGCGAACTTGATAAATCTGCCGAACAAATATTATTTAATTCTTTAAAAGAGAATGAAGATTTGCGTCAATATTTTAAGAATATGATTACTTTAAAAAAGAATGTAAAACTAACCGAAGAGCAAATTCCCCTATCTGTTGAAAAGCATGTTTTAAATTTTATTAAGCCTAAAACCGAAAATAGAAATATTGAACATTTTAATTATAAATTTGCATTTGCGTTAGGGTTTTCTGCTTGTTTATTAATAATTTCAATATACCTTTTTAATAGAAATATTGAAATTAATACTCAAATTACTCAAGCAGTTAATAAAATAAACGAACAAGATAAAAAAATGGAATTGATATTAAATTCAATTCCTTCGGCAGAAATTAAACCGGTTTATTATAAAGAAATAATCATTAAATCAAATTAAAGAGGTACAAAATGAAAAGATATTATCTAATTTTAGTAGGACTAATATTTTTTATGGCTTGCGGGCAGCAAAATTGCAGCGATGAGGATTTATTCTTAAATCCTTCATTAACCGATGTAAAAGCTAAATTAATTACGTCTAATGCCGAAATAACCGGCAAAATTGATAATGCCATTGATGAAAAAAGTTTATCATCGGTTTTAGGCAGCGGTACACATTATATCAAAATTTCAGTTGCTGTAAATAAAGAAGCTAAATGTAATCATATTGGCTTTACTTATGAGGGAGAAAGTAAATTTAAAACATCTAAAATATTACCTTATTTTGAAAAAATAAAAGAAGTGTTTTCTAATTTTACTTATCAAGCAGCTACAGTTGAAGAAAAAAAAGTTAACTCGTTTTTAGTAACTACACTTAAAATAAAGTTTGACGAATTTGGAAAAGTTGAAGAAAATTGGGCTATTGTAAGCGATATTATTAATAGTAGTAAAAATAAACATGAAGGATATTACGAAAAGGCAGAAGTTATGCCCGAAATTATTGGAGGAATTCAAGCATTAGCCAAAAATATTGTTTATCCGCCCGATGCTAAAGAGAAAGGTATTCAAGGTAAAGTTTTTGTAAAAGTTTATATTGATGAACAAGGGAACGTATTTGATACCGAAATAATAAAAAGTTTGGAAAAGAGTTGTGATGAAGCTGCTATTAACGCCGTAAAAAATCTAAAATTTAAACCCGCTGTTGAAAACGGAAAAAACGTAAAAGTTGTTGTAGTTATCCCTATCCAATTTAGATTGGGCTAATCTGGATTGCAGGTAAATAATTTGTAAAGCAGTGCTAAAAAGAATAATAATATAAGCTGCTTATTTAAAATAATAGGCAGCTTTTTATTTGTCAATAATTCCGCAATTTTTACTTCAACTAATTACTTAAGATATTTTTTTCACCAATTTTTATTAAATTAATTAAATGCATTAGTTTAATTAAATATTTTTTTTTATAAATTATACATAGTTATTTTAATAAAAAGGAATAATATTATAAACATTTTTAATAAAATATTCTGGAATTTACAAAGTTATACTTGGGATGACTACCTTATTTCGTCTAATTATGCTTCAGAAATAAAAGAAATTATTAAAATAGTAACCGATAATTGCAATATTAAAAATCCCAAACTATTAGACTTGGGTTGTGCAACCGGAAATTTTTCAATCGAATTTGCCTTAAACAATTTTTTTGTTACGGGGTTAGATTTTTCTTCGCAAATGATAAAAATTGCAACCCAAAAAGCTCTTAAATTAAATATAACAAATATTGAATTTATTTTATTTGATATTTTAGATATTAACAAATTGGATAAAAATTGTTATAATGTACTTTTTGCCTCTCATATTTTCCATCTAATTGAAAATAACGATATACTATTTAAAGAGTATGCAAAAAAAATATGTAGTAACGGAATTTTTGTTTTTGTAATAAAAACCAAGAGAATACCTAAAACTAATTTACATAAAACAAAGTTTATTAATATTCTAACCAATTTATTACGAAAGATATTATTTTCCAAATATAAAAACATCCCTCCTAATATACAAAATTTAACTAAAAATCTTTTAGAACTTGGGTTTACTAATATTTTAGAGACCGATACAACCAATAATAAAGTTTTAATTTTTAGAAAATGCAATTAATAAAAAAATAATTTGACTTTTTAAAACCCACCAATTATATTTCGGTAATTAACGAAATATAGTTGGTAAAAATGGAAGAAAAAGTAAAAATATTTAAGGCACTATCAGACGCAAACAGATTAAGAATATTAAAAATACTACAAGAAAAATCGCTTTGTGTTTGTGAAATAAAAGAAGTATTGCAGTTAGCCAATTCAACAGTATCTCAACACTTAAGTTTATTAAAAGAAACGGGATTTATAATTGAAGCTAAAGAAGGTAAGTGGGTTAACTATATGATAAATCCAAAACCCGATAACCCTATTGTAAGCTCAATTCTGGCAATGTTAGTTTTTTGGTTACAAGACGAAATAACTATTCAAAACGACTTAAAAATTATTTGTGATGTTGATAGAAATGTTATATGTAATAAATAAATTAATTAATTCGTTATTTACCGAAACAAGAACAAAGAGGAGTAAATGGAAAAAAGTATTTTAATATTGTGCACGGGAAACTCGTGCCGTAGCCAAATGGCAGAAGCTTTTTTAAAATCGTTTGATAATGAACTGATTGTTCACTCTGCAGGTACTAACCCATCAAACAATGTTAATCCGTTTACTATAAAAGCTATGGCTGAAATTGGAATTGACATATCAAACAACAAACCTAAAAATGTTGACATATTTTTAAAAGATTCATTTGATTATGTAATTACCGTTTGCGATAATGCAAAAGAAACTTGCCCCGTCTTTTTTGGTAAAGTTGGTAAAACATTACACATTGGGTTTGAAGATCCTGCAGAAGCAAAAGGAAATGACGAAGAGATATTACAAGAACATAGACGAATAAGAGATTTAATTAAAAAAGATTTTTATCAATTTTATAAAGACTTTATTAAGGAATAGAAATATGTTAAACAAATCGTTTGGTTTTATTGGTGGCGGAAGAGTTGTTAATATTTTACTTAAAGTTTTAAGTAAAACAAACAAACTACCCCAAAATATTTATGTACATGATAACAATATTAGCGTTTTAGAAAAATTACAATCAAAATATCCTACAATTAAAACGACAGATAACAACCAATTGCCTGCAAAATGCAACTATGTATTTATATCATTACATCCGCCTGTAATTGTATCTACATTAGAGAGCATTAAAGAAGAGATTAATGAAGATTCAATTATTATTTCTTTGGCACCTAAAATTAGTATTAATAAAATAAAAGAAATAATTAATAAAAATGTTAAAGTAATTAGGTTAATACCTAATGCTCCTTCTTATATTGGTAAAGGGTATAATCCCGTTGTTTTTTCAGAGAATTTTAATGAAAACGAAAAGATTGAATTGATGGAGTTTTTTAATATTTTTGGCAGCACTCCTGAAGTTGAAGAACGCAAATTAGAAAGTTATGCACTTATTACTGCAATGGGTCCAACCTATCTGTGGTTTCAATTAGCACAATTATATAAATTAGGTAAAGAATTTAATTTAACCGATGAAGAATTAAAAGATGGCATAACGGAAATGGTAAAAGGTTGTGTAGATACATTATTTAATTCGGGACTAACTTTTAACGAAGTAATGGATCTAATACCTGTAAAACCATTAAGCGAAAGTGAAAAGACGATTGAAGATATTTACGGTTCTAATCTTAGGGCATTATATACAAAATTAACTAATTAATTATACGAGATTAATATGAACATAATAAAAATATTAGGCGGCGGTTGTGCAAATTGCAACACTTTGGAAGCCATGGCACGAGAAATATGTAATGAAAGCAATATTGAAGCAGAATTTGTTAAAGTTAAAGAATACCAGGATATTTTAGGTTATGGTGTTATGGCAACACCAGGTTTAGTACTAAACGAAAAAGTTATTCATAGTGGTAAATTACCTACAAAGGACAGATTAAAAAGATTGATGACCGAAGAACTTAATAAATAATTAGGAAACTATATGGAATCATCTAAAAAGTTATCTTTTTTAGACAGATATTTAACCCTTTGGATTTTTTTGGCAATGATTATTGGTGTACTATCGGGTTACTTTTTTCCGTCAGTACCAAATTATTGGAACTCCTTTAACCAAGGAACAACAAATATCCCTTTAGCAATCGGTCTAATTTTAATGATGTATCCGCCGTTGGCAAAAGTAAAATACGAAGAGCTACCCGATGTATTTAAAAATATAAAAGTGCTCATATTATCACTTTTACAAAATTGGATAATAGGACCAACTCTAATGTTTTTATTGGCAATTCTATTCCTAAAAGATTATCCTGAATACATGGCTGGATTAATAATGATTGGTTTGGCAAGGTGTATTGCTATGGTAATAGTATGGAACGAACTTGCAAAAGGAGATACCGAATATGCAGCCGGCTTAGTTGCTTTTAATTCCGTTTTTCAAATACTCTTTTTTTCGATATATGCATATTTTTTTATGACTTTCCTGCCAAATTTAATAGGTTTGGAGGCATTTAAAGTAAATATTACTATAGGACAAATTGCCGAAAGTGTGTTTATTTATTTAGGAATCCCCTTTTTGTCCGGTATGCTAACTCGTTTTATATTGCTTAAAATAAAGACAAAAGAATGGTATGAAAAAATATTTATCCCCAAAATTTCGCCAATTACTTTAATTGCTTTATTATTTACAATAATAGTTATGTTTTCGTTAAAAGGCGAATATATTGTAAAAATACCGTTAGATGTTATAAGAATTGCTATTCCTTTGGTTATTTATTTTATTGTGATGTTTTTGGTCTCTTTTTATATGGGTAAAAAAATTGGTGCGGATTACTCTAAAACGGCAACACTTTCCTTTACTGCGGCAAGTAACAATTTTGAACTTGCCATTGCGGTTGCTATTGCAGTTTTTGGAATAAATAGCGGTGAAGCTTTTGCTGCGGTTATTGGTCCATTAGTTGAAGTTCCTGTTTTAATTTCTCTTGTAAATGTATCATTAAAATTACAGAAGAAATATTTTGGTAACAATGTTGAAAATACAAAAATTGATGTAGGGAATATTTGCCCTAAATAAACAAGTTTAATTTATGAGATTTATAAAATGTTAAATATTAAAAACAAATATTATTTTTTATTGATTTTGCTCCCCTTTTGGTTTCTTTTATATAATAATTTAGAACAGATTACAAATTATATTGTTTTTAACATATTAGGCAGCACAAAAGGAACGCATTTTACAGATGCTTTATGGTTCTTAATTTTTGAAATACCAAAAGTTCTTTTATTACTGGTTTTAATTGTATTTGGTGTAGGAATTATAAGAAGTTTTTTTTCACCAGAGAGAACTAGAGAATTATTAGGGGGGAAAAAACTGTTTGCGGGGAATGTACTTTCAAGTTTACTGGGAATTGTTACCCCTTTTTGCAGCTGTTCTGCCATTCCTTTATTTTTAGGTTTTGTTGAAAGCGGAGTACCTTTAGGTGTTACTTTTTCCTTTTTAATTGCTGCCCCAATTATTAACGAGGTTGCGTTGGTTTTACTGTTCGGTTTGTTTGGCTGGCAAACAGCTCTTTTATATTTATCTACAGGATTAACTCTTGCAATCTTTTCGGGTTTTGTAATCGGCAAATTAAATCTCGAAAAATATGTTGAACCTTGGGTATATCAAGTAAAAGTCGGAAAAAACGAGGATACTTCTTTAAAACTTAAATTTAATGAAAGAATTGAGTATGGATTAAATGCAGTAAAAGAAATTGTTGGTAAAGTTTGGCTTTATGTTATCTTAGGTATTGCAGTTGGTGCCGGAATACACGGATATGTGCCCGAAAACTTTATGGCAAGCTTAATGGGTAAAAGTGCATGGTGGTCTGTTCCAATTGCTGTAATATTGGGTGTACCTATGTACTCCAATGCTGCCGGAATAATTCCAATAGTACAAGCATTATTGGGAAAAGGAGCTGCATTAGGTACAGTACTTGCTTTTATGATGAGCGTTATTGGTCTATCTTTACCCGAAACTATAATATTAAAAAAAGTGCTAAAAATTCAACTTATTGCGGTTTTTGTAGGCGTTGTGGCATTTGGTATAATATTAATAGGTTATATTTTTAATTTAATATATTAAAAGGAGAATAAAATGATTTCAGTTAAAATATTAGGAACAGGATGCAAAAAATGTACAAATTTAGAACAGATTGTTAGAGATATGGTTAAAGACAATAATATTGATGCCGAAGTAGAAAAAGTTACCGATTTTACCGAAATAATGAAATACGGAATTTTGGCAACCCCCGGGTTAGTTATTAACGAAAAGGTTGTTAGTTTTGGCGTAATTCCTTCCAAGGATAAAATATTGACATGGCTTAATGAAGGAGGAAAATAAAATGAGATTATTTAGTTTATTTTTAGTCTCGTTATTCTCTTTTACTATTTTATTGGCACAAGATGTTAAAGATAGTGAAGGAAATAAAAAAGCTACTGTTACATTTGTTGAATTGGGTTCGGTAAATTGTATTCCTTGTAAAAAGATGCAACCGGTTATGAAATCAATAGAAAAGAAATACGGTGAACAAATAAAAGTAATATTTTATGATGTTTGGACAGATGAAGGGAAACCGTATTCACAAAAATATAAAATTAAATTAATACCAACTCAGGTATTTTTGGATAAAAACGGAAAAGAATTTTTTAGACATGAAGGGTTCTTTTCGGAAGAAGATATTGATAAACTACTAAAAAAACAGGGCTTAAAACCAATTAATAAAAAATTATGATTGATGCTATATTTAACTTACTTTATGATGCAATTAATGCATCGGCTTTAATTTCTATTTTCGCAGCTTTTGGCTGGGGGTTAATGTCCATTATTTTATCCCCCTGCCACCTATCCAGCATACCACTTGTTGTAGGGTTTATATCCTCTCAAGAAACAACAAAAACAGGACGAGTTTTTTTTATTTCTTTTATTTTTTCGTTAGGCATACTTGTAACAATTGCCTTAATTGGAATTATTACCGCTTATCTTGGTAGAATGCTGGGAGATATAGGAATTATTGGTAATTATTTTGTTGCGGTTATTTTTTTTGTGGTAGGTTTATATTTTCTTGATATTTTAAGTTTAAATTGGAATTTTGCCGGTTTACGTAAAATTAACTTAAAGGGGCTACCTGCGGCATTTATTTTAGGATTGTTATTTGGTTTGGCTTTAGGACCTTGTACTTTTGCATTTATGGCACCGGTACTAAGTATTGTTTTCCAAACTGCTCAAACCAATTTTATAATTTCGGTTTTACTATTAACCGGATTTGCAATAGGACATTGTGCGGTTATTGTTGTTGCGGGTACTCTATCAAGTTATTTACCGAAATATATAAATTCGGCTTCAAATTCCAAATCAATTAATATTATCAAAAAAGTGTGTGGAGTATTGGTAATATTAGCAGGTGTTTATTTTATTTACACTACGTTTTAGTATTGTTTTTTATAACTTAAATATATTAATATAAAAAAAAATTAAATGGTTTCATCATTATTTAGAAACCATTTAATTTTTTTTATTATAACTATTCAATATTTCCTTTATCTGTTTGTTCACCTTCTTCATTAAAATATAGTGATAATTTTTCTGCCCCTATTTTAACAATGGCTTCATAAAATTTGTTTTTGCTTTTTGCTTCTAATTGGTTAGCTTCAACAACCTTAATTCCACCATAATTATCTTTAATATACGTTAATATCGGTTTTGGTAATTTTGATTTATTAATATTGGTCTTTGTCATTACAAATTCACCTGAAGTATTAAAAACCACTGTTATTAAATTACCCTTATTTTTAAACTTCGCCTGATATTCGGCATCATATACTTCGGTCTCATCTACTTTTATCCATTTTACACCTGTTGCTTTTGGATATAGTTGGGTAAAAGAATCTTTTACTTCCTGAGGAATAGTAATACCCTGTGCACTAACTGTAATTGATAATAAAATCATAATAATAAATAATCGTATTGCTTGCAAGTTGAACCTCTTTTAATTGATAAAATAATCTTGATTTTAAATATAAACAAAAATAACTTATGTATTGAATAATTTAAGCATAAATAATTTTATAATTTTTTATAAACATAATTACATCTTATTATCGCCTTATTTAGTTATTGATAAATATATGTTGAATAAATTAGCGGTTCTGCTTCATCGCTAATAATTTTGTATTTTACACTGTCTTTTAATAAATCGCTTAATAATACTAAATTGCCGTCTAACAAAGCTTGGTTGTTAATTAATCTTACTCCGTGACTATAATCAACATATGTATTAATATGGATGTTTGTTAACGGTTGTATTGGTTTTTTATTTAACATATGCCAACCGTAAATTGCTACATTATTTTTTCTTTTTTCATCAAAAATTAAATTGCTTAGCACAATATCTTTTTTTGTACCTCCCAATAAATCACCCAATTTACCCGTTTCTTTTTCCATAGCTTGTTCTATTGCATTATTGTGTTCAATAAATTTACTTACAAGTTCGTTATTATTCCCTACCGGATAATAAGTAATAGGCTCTAATTTAATTTTACAATGTTCATATATACTGTTAACTAATTTTCTTGTTGGTAAAATTGCTCCGTAAACATCTGCAATTTTTTGTGCTGTTATCGGTGTCATCGGTATTCTACAAAAATCCTCATCATCACCTATTGCCAAATAATCGGGCATTACAAAATACTTAAGTTCATGTTTTACTCCTGTTGCATTTTCAAAAATTTCGGTAATAACAGTAAGTTGTCGTAAAAAATTGGGAATATTACCGGTAATAAACTCCTTAAATATCAACTCTTCTCTTTCTTCAAGTTTCAATTCTTTAATTTTTTGCATAAACTGTAAACCCGGTAAAGCATTATTTAAACGCGGAGGAATTAATAACAAATTGGGTAACGATGTTGAGGGTTGAATATATTTGGTATAAACTCTATCTCCGTAATATTTGTAATCTTTTTCTTCTAATTTAGTACCGGTAAACATCCCGTTTATTAATCCGTTTTTTTCTACTTGAATTGTATGCAAAATTTCTTTTTTTGGATTTTGTTTTAATATAAACTTTACTCTGTCGTTTAATGCACTAAACCTCATAAAATTTTCATCTATAGTTGATGTAAAATTAAAATCTTTAAGCATAAAATTTTTCATGGTATTGCTTTTAAACCATGTACCCCCTTTTTCGGAAACAATAGGTTTTTCGTTATATAATGCTACCGAATCGTTATATGCAATTACGCATAAATAATTATCTTCTCTAATTTTTAACCAATTAATAATTTTTGTACCGTAAATATCTTCGTAACCGTAATTGCTATCTAAAAATATTATTCGTTTTATATATTCCGGTATATCAACACTTGCATCCATAAACGAGAATATAAACCTACCTCCTCC
>DAINPX010000043.1:0-13089 GCA_036743235.1 Melioribacteraceae bacterium | reverse complement strand
GAAAACATTCTTCTGTTTGAAGAGAGGTAATTCAAAATTCAACACTCAAAATTCAAAATTAATTATTCGCTCCTTTAACCACAATATTAAATTTTGTTCCGTCTTCTTTATTGCTGGTAGCCCAAATTTTTCCTCCCATAATTTCGATATATTCCTTACACAAAATTAAACCTAACCCTGTACTCGGTTCGTTCATAGTTCCTTTTTGTGATACTTTTTTGTCAATTTTAAACAGATTACTTAGGTCGTCCTCGTTTATTCCCGTTCCAAAATCGTTAACTGTAATTTGCACTAAATTATTTTCAAGTTCTTTTGCAATAATTTTAATTTTACCACCGACAAAACTAAATTTAATAGCATTTGTTAATAAATTACGCATTATTGAATTAAACATCGAATAATCTACATTTACATAAATACTATCAATAATTTCAATAACCACTTCTTGTTTTTTAATTTCCAAGTTAGATTTAATTAAAGCTACGCATTCATTAATAACATGAATTAACGGAAGTACCGTATTAGAAGGTAAAATCATACCTCGTTTAATACGCGACCATTGTAATAAGTTTTCAAGTAATCCATATAAAGTTTTTGCCGAATCACTTAGCTGTCCGCTAAATTTAACAACTTCCTCAGCGGTTAGGTCGTTATAATTTTCAAATAATATTTGACTTAATCCCAATAATCCTTGAAACGGACTTCTTAAATCGTGGGCAATAACCGAAAAGAACTTATCCTTTTCTTCGTTTACACGTTTAAGTTTACTGTCCGAAATTGCCAACATTTGAATTAAATCGTTTTTATCTTTTAATAGGTTTTCTAAGTTTAAGCTTTTTTGTTTAAGTTCAAGTACATTAGCTTTAAATCTGTTTTCAATGGCTTTTCTTTCTGTAATATCAACAATAGAAACAATTAACAATCCCTTTGTATCGGAATTATCTAACCGGCTAATATTTAGTATTGCATCCAAAATATTATTTTTGCCGGTCTTTAATTTTATTTCTATAATTACTTTTTCATTCTTATTTAATGAATTTATTAAATAGCCAACTTTATTGTATTCTTCATTGGTCGGATAAAAAAGTTCTGTTCCTTTGTTAATTATTTTGTTTTTTTCGGTATCAAGCAAGTTACAAATAGTTTCGTTAACATCAATAATTACTCTGTTTTTTACCAAAGCCATTCCAATAGGAGCGTTATTAAAAATTAATTGAAATTTTTTCTTCTGTTCGTCAAGTTCAATTTCTTTTAATTTTAATTCCGCTATATCCCAAGCCATATCCGCAAGTTTTTGAATAATTTCAATGTCCTGCTCATCATAATTCCATTTTTTATTACCCACTCCCAAAATTGCAACAATTTTATTGTTTCTTATTACAGGTACAACCAACTCCCTTACAACATTTGCATGTCCAACGGGATACCCTTTTTTATGCGGTAAACTATTATAATCGTTATGAACAATTACTTCGCGGGTTCGCAAACAATCGGTCCAAACCCCCGCTTGCGATATTTTATATAAGTGTTCGTGCCCAGTTAAACTGCAAAAAGTTTGTAACGTACTTGTTGACCATTGTTGTAATTCCAACACTTCGTTTTCTTCATCAACAAAATGATAAAACCCAATAGTGCTGTTTGTTAATAACTCCGCTTCATCCAAAGTTTTTTGTAATACTTGCTTTATATCTGCATTTTTTGCAAATTCGTGAATATTAAGTCTTGCTTTAAATAAGTTTTCTTCTTGTTTTTTGTCTGTTATATCGCGAGCTATAGAAAAGTATTTTTTATTATCATCTGTAGCTAAAACCGGTAATATAGAGTTTATGGCATCTAAATAAACGATTTTACCGTTTTTATGAATAAATTTAAGCTCAATTGACGTAGGCTTGGCATAATTAATAATATCTTCGGCATATTTATCTAATCTTTCTAACTCTCCCGGTGCCAATAAATCATAAAAACATTTGTTGATTAATTCATCTTTAAAATATCCTATAAACAAATCGCAATTATCCGAAATAAAATTTATTATACCGTTATCGTCAGAAATAATTATTAAATCTGATGAACTATTTAATAAGATGTCCGATTGAATTACATCGGAAAGATTGATTTCGCCTTTATTTTCAATTAATAAATACTCACTATCGTTAAAGTAATATTTTGTTATTGTATAATTGTTATAATCTTCGGTATCTTTATTACTTGCTATAAAATCATTAATTAAATTTAAGTTAATTTCGGGTATATTAGAAAGTAATTCACCTTTAAAAATAGACGAATAAGTTTTGTTTGCAGCAGCATTATAAGTAATTATACTTAAATCGTTTAGTTTTACAAAAAGAGTTGAATGTATTAATTTGGCGATGATATCGTCAATCATTTCTAATGCATTATACATTATCTTTGCCTTTTTTTATACAAAATACTAATAGTTTGCGCAATTGTCAATTGATATTTAATAAAATTTACCTGATTACCCTTAGTATTTAAATTAGGAACTTATATTTATAAAGTATGTTTAAAAATAAAATAATAAGAGGAAAAAAAATGAACGGAGTTAAAACAGTATTTTTAATGACCCTAATGATGGTACTTTTTATGTTAGTTGGGTCGTTAATAGGAGGACAAAGCGGACTAATGATTGCCTTTGTATTTTCTATTGCCTTAAATTTTGGCTCATATTGGTTTAGCGATAAAATAGTACTTACTATGTACGGTGCAAAACAAGTAAATAAAAATGAAGCACCGGTATTGTACGATGTGGTAGAGCGATTGGCAAATAAATCCGGCTTACCCGTACCAAAAGTATATATTATTAATGACGAAACCCCTAATGCTTTTGCAACGGGAAGAAATCCCAATAACGCCGCTGTGGCTGCCACAACCGGTATTTTACGAATTTTAAACCGAGACGAACTTGAAGGTGTTATGGCACATGAACTTGCTCATGTTAAAAATAGAGACATATTAGTAAGCACAATAACCGCAACGTTAGTTGGTACAATTACATTTATTGCACGTATGGCAGGCTGGGCTGCAATGTTTGGAGGGCGTAGTGATGATAGGGAAGACGGAAACGCATTTTATGATTTAGCATTAATGATTTTAGCGCCCATAGTTGCTGTATTAATACAACTTGCAATTAGTCGCAGCAGGGAGTTTGGTGCAGATGAAGGCGGTGCACAAATTAGCGGAAAACCGCAAGCATTGGCAAGTGCGTTAGCAAAACTTCATAACATGAACCAAAGAATTCCTATGGATGCAAATCCTTCTACAGCTCATATGTTTATAATTTCTCCTTTTGCCGGTAAGTCGTTAATGAAATTATTTTCAACCCACCCGCCGGTTGAAGAAAGAATTAAAAGATTAGACGAAATAGCACGCGGAAGAAGATAAAATTATTATTTTAGGAAGTTGTATCAAGTTATTATATTTGATACAACTTTTTTATTTTAAAGGGACTTAATATGTTAGATAAATTAATTTTTGTGGCAAAAGAAGCCGGTCAAATTATTAAAAACGGTTTTAAACAAAACTATACTATTAAATATAAATCCAGTGTAATAGATCTTGTTACTTCGGTTGATGAAGCAAGTGAAAAATGCATTATAGATTTTATAAAAAAGGAATTTCCTACTCACGGCATTCTTTCGGAAGAAAGCGGAAGCGTTAAAACCGGTGATGATTATTTGTGGGTTATAGACCCTTTAGACGGTACAACTAATTTTGCACACGGCTTACCAATTTTTTCGGTCTCTATTGCTTTACAATATAAGGGAATTACCACTTGGGGAGTTATTTATGATGTAATGCGTGACGTAATTTACTCTGCCGAACTTAATAACGGTGCTTACGAAAATAACGAAAAACTAACCGTTAGCACAGGCAACAACTTAACTACTGCCTTTTTGGTAACAGGCTTTCCTTACAATTTAAAAGAAAATCCTGATAATGCTATAGAAAAATTTAATAAATTACTTGTAAATAGCCGAGCAATTAGAAGACTTGGTTCGGCAGCAATTGATTTGTGTTATGTCGCTTCGGGTGTATTTGATGGATTTTGGGAAGTTAATTTAAAACCTTGGGATATTGCAGCCGGCAAACTATTGGTAGAAGAAGCCGGCGGTCTTGTTACCGATTTTAACAATAACCCCATTTCTATTTTTGATAAACAAATATTAGCAACCAATAAATTAATTCACAATAAAATGCTTACTGTTTTAAACTCGGCAGATTAGTAAACAAATAACACGATATATACAAACCCACCGAAAATTAAAAATTGTTTGTAATTAAGCTTATTTATTTAATATTTTTTTTGGATCATTGTTTTCTGTAGAAAAGAAGTATTAACAAGATAAATCCTTCAGTTTGAAGGTTGTCATCCTGCAAATTATATAAATTTCATGTTAATTTTGGTTCTAAACAATATAAAATTTTAAAAGCAATACAAATAAAACTAATATAAATATACAATTGTTTAAATTATAATTTTTCAATTAAAAATAACTTATAGGGCAATAATAATAATTACACAAAAAATTTTACAAAACATTAATTCAACCTCTAAAAGGACAAGTAAAAGCTGTTAAATTAACTAAATTACAAAACACCTAATTTATTCAATCTGTTTTCAATAATAATATTTAAGAATTGTTTATAGTTATCCGGTAAAAATGAATTTTCAATATTTTTTTTCCATAAAGGAAGGGCTGATTTTATTTCATAAAGTACTTTATTAACTATTTTATCGTTTAGTTTTAGGCATTTATTTCCAAAATAATCAATTAAATCTTTTTTTGTTAAATTATTTTTCTTTCCGTTTATGGGTAATGCAATCTCTTCTTTTGTTTGTTGTAAGATAATTGCAGTACTAAGTAAATCGTATGCCGGCGATAAGCTTACTATATCATCTTTAATTAAAATAGAAAAATTTTTAAGATGCATATCTTCATTTCCTACTATATAATTAAATAAAGTTAACTTAAAGAGTTTGATTTTTTCAATAGCCGGGAAAGAACAAAACTTATCTAAAATATCGCAAACTTTTTCCATGCTTGAATTATATTTAGTGTTTCTATTTTTACCGCTTAATTGGGCAAAATCTTCAACAGCATATTTTTTATCTCTCTTCACCCGGTCAAATCGTTTAATAAAATAATGCAATTCCATATTTTTATCATAAATAAGACCATGTAACGGAACTTCTATTTTTATTGTTTCAGCCAAACGCATTATTAAATCTTCATTTTCCGGTACATGCTTAAATAACAGCTGTTGTGGTTTAATTATAAACAAACCGTTTTTGTCCACAAATTTAAATGTTTTTTCTGCAACAGAAAGTATTGCACTTAATTTTGGTTGAACTCCTTCAATAGATAGTTTTTCGCTTAATATTGCCGCTTCTTTTAATAATTCCTCTTTTGAATAATTTAATATACTAATATCAGTTAATCTACTGTTAATTTTTTTCAATCCTTTTGTTGAATAAAACCCCGAATCGATAATTTCGTAAGTTAACGGACATCTATTCATTATCTGCCTCTACCGTAACAGAACCAACAACATCTCTTCCTACAGCCAATAACTGTTTAAAATAATCTGTTTTATCTATTTTTAATTGCCTACATAATGCATCAAGGTTAAATCCCTCGGGCAATAATCCGTCAAAAAATGGGGGGAACTCATCAAAATTATAAACTTTTTTATTAATTGGCATAGTAAGCGAAACGGGTTTACCAATATAATCTTCTAAATAAGAAAATTTGTAGCTTTTCCCTTGTTCAATCTCTTCAAAATAACCGCATAACTTTCCATAATTAAAAACTTTTGCTCTATTCATATAACTTACTCGTTAAAAGGGGCATTTATATATATTTTGATGTTTAACACTTCAAAAATTTTTAATAACGTATCTATCTGATAAGTTATTTTTCCATGTTCAATATTATATATAGCGGTTTTACCAACACCGCTTAATAATGCAAGTTTATCTCTACTTAATTTACTTTTTTTTCTATTTACCAAAATAATATTGGCAATATCTTCTATCTTTTGTATTTGTATATTTTGTATCGCCATAACAATATTTTTTTACTTAGTTTTGTAATTTCACAAATATATAAAATTTTTTATTATAAATATACTTTTATAGCGGTAATTTTTTCGCAAATTCATTTCTTTTTGATAATTACACTTAATATTATTTGAATAATTACCGTTATAGAAGTAAATTTTAAATGAAAAACTTCACTATTAAATGTAAAAATTTTATTCCGATGTTTACTATCTAAAAATCTCGAACCTTATTTACCTTCCTTTTAAACCATAATTTGAACTTTTGAACCATTGTTTTCAGTAGAAAAGAAGGATTAACAAGATAAATCCTTCAGTTTGAAGGTTGTCATCCTGCAAATTATATAAATTTCATGTTAATTTTGGTTCTAATATTTAGAAGTTTACAATCCAACTCTATACGAAAAATATACAGAATTTGTATGACTATTTAAACTTAAATTAACGGCATCAAACTTTTTATTGTATGATGTGTAAACAAAATAAGATACGGCTGTACCAACTGCTGCCCCTATTAATACATCACTAAGATAATGTTTTTTATCATTTATTCTGCTATACCCAACGTAAGCCGCCCAACCGTATAAAGCCGAAAACGTTGTTGCTTTAAATGTTGTTTTTAAAATTTTATTATTACGTGTAAGCTCCCATTTATCGTAAAAATCATTCAATTCTAAAAACAAATATGTTGAAGAAGCAAATGCGGTTGAAGTATGCCCGCTAAAAAAACTTCGGCTATCACTTCCGTCCGGTCTTTTTCTTTTAATTGTGTTTTTAACAACTTCGGTAATAGTATATGTATAAAGCAATGCTTTTTCGTATAAAAATACTTGTCTAAATTCTTTGGGAGAAATATCGGCATCTAATAACATATCAGACAATGCAAGTAATCCCATTCTTCCGTAAAAAATATAATTGGGAATTATATCTTTATCCATGCTTCCAATGGTTCTGTTTTTATCCGAACCATAATTATCGGCAATACTTCTATCTATATCTGAAGGACCAAGCCGTAGCGAATTTCTAACTCCACTGTAATACAAATCGTTTCGTATTAAATATGCGGCAAACATAGGAATATCTGTATAACTTAAAGACTGAGTAAACCCTACGTATATTTTATTTGGAGTATTTAAATTATTATTAGTATTAAACGACTGTCCGAATAAATTAACGGAAAAAAATAATAACATTAACAAGGGGACTTTATTACGTTGCATACTAATATTCTAATTCAATTTGGTTTAATAAATAATTTCTTCTTTGTATTATATATTGTTTTAACTTATTTACTTCATCTTCAAAAATATATCCGTTTTTTCCCAAATAAGGATCGTTTTTATAAGCATCTTTTATAGACATAGAGTAATGTTCTATAATAAAAAACACTTCGCTTTCGGTAAAAATATTTGTTAAAATATCTTTCATCGTATCTAAATACAATTTTTTTGTTAAAGGAAAACTTTTAAGTTTGGCTATAATTTCGTTTTCACCGTATATACCTACGTTACCGATAAAACATTTATCAAAATCCCAAGGAATTACCGTAAAAGGTGAATTCGGTTTAGCTTTATACAAGAAAAAATTGTTGGTAAAAGCATCCTGATTATTTAGTATAACTGTAATTGCATGATACTTAATATAATTTTTAACATCAAGATATTTATTTAGCCCCAAATAACTATTTGTTAAATCGGCTGTATCTAAGGCATTAATCATGTTTTTTAGTGAATTGAAATTATTATCATCGGGTATTTTCTTTTCAATATTATATTCCGGTATATATAATGAAGAAAAAGTAAACTTGGTTTCAAATCCAATTTTATATAATTCGTTTACGGGCATATTTCTATCGCTAAAAAATTGTTCTTCAACTCTTTCAACAATAGGGTATAACCCTTTATCTATTCCATTAAATTTAATATAAGTATAATTACTGCTATTAACGGGAAAGCCTAATTTTAAATACATTTGTGTAGCAATTAAAATACTTAATCCGGTTTTATCGTAAATTTGCGAGCTTAAATTAAATTCGTTTAACCCTCTAATAGTTTCACCGTATTCTAATTTAACTTTATACCCCCATTTGTCATGATATCGAGATCCCGAACCCGAAGCCGATATCTTGCCGTTATAAACTTTGTTTAAATAAACTAAACGGCAAGGCACCGAAAAATCGGTCAACTTATTTTCCAACAAATTGATATAATCATTTTCGGTGGTTTCAATTTGCATTAAAGGGGTTCCACCTATCGCATTTGATTCTTTATTGCTTTCGGAAATATTGCATGAATATACCAGAAATGATAAAAGAATTAAAAAAACAAATCTTTTCATATTAAAAACTCATTTGTAATTCTACAATTGCACGCGATTCTTTTGTAGAGTAATCGTCATTAAATTGATTTTTGGTTAATCTTAAATCTCCGTTAATTCTAAATTTAACTTTTTTATGAAAATAAATATTCATGCCAAATAAGGTTTGAATTAGATGATTTCGAGATATTTTACTATCCGGGGCAAAGTAGCTTACCAATAAAACCGGTTCTAAAGCTTTAACTACTTCTCCGTCAAAAATAATGTTGTAAGATGTTAGGAATTTTCCACCAAGGGAATAAACTTTTTCATCTTCTCCACGTAGTTTTCTTAATGAACCTTCCAAAGGATCTTGCACATAAAATAGTTCGGCTGCAGTGTAAAAGCCCGACTTATCCAATTCAATACCGGCACCAAAACCCTGAGTCGTAATTTTATTATCGCCTCCTTTTTGCTGCACTTGATAATTTAAAGAATAATTTAACCAATTTGTATGATAAGTAAATTTAGTAACTACACCTTTATACAAATTATTATTATGAAATAACGACAAATAGTATGAATACGGAAAAGTTTCTCGTTTTTCGTTGTATTTGTAATAAGCCATTAAACTTACTGCTCTTCCTCCGTAACCCATTTCCGATAAACTTTCGTGTACATTACTTCTTTCAACAGTAAATAATTCTTCTTCATTTATCATCTGTTCGTTTCCGAACGGTTTTTTCAAATGTCCGAATTTGATTTTTAAATAATCCCAATAATCAAATTTTACAGTAACTTCTCGTAATTTAAAGCTGTTATCTATTGAGTTTCCCCTTAAATCGAGCTGTCCTTCAATTTTTTTATTATACTTTATATCTGCTTGTATTTTGCCTTCATAGTAACTTTCTTGGTTATATCCGTTTAATATATTTCTATTATAAAATCTATACCCAACAGAACCATATCCCGAAAATTTAATTTCTTGAGCGTAATTTTGCGTTAATAAACCAAATAATGTAAAAAATAATAAAATGTTTACATAAAAATTGTTAAATTTCATTATTAAACTCCGTAAATCGGTTTCATATAATTTATAATTAAATTTATATATAAATATAAAAAATTATTATTAATAAAGGATAATTTTTGATAAGTAGAATAAGAATTTGCTTAATATTTTTATTGTTTTTTACTTACGCCCATACGGCTCAAACTATTGATTTGTACAAAAATATTACAAACAATAATTTTAATAATTTAATATACGGAAATAATTATAACAATAGGATAACTAAAAATTTCCATATACCAATTATTAATAAAGACTCGTTAACTTATATTAAAACATTAAATTTTAATAATTTAAATTCATTTTTCGTTTATAAAGCCAATTCTCAAAACATTTATAAATTTATTCCCCTAAATAAAGCTTTAAACGAAATTACTCCAAAATTACTTTATAAAACCATAACAAATAAAACAGTTGATAATTTACTCAGTGGACAAAATATTTACTCGGCGGTTATTTGTAATAACCTGCTTACAAATTTTTATCCCCACTTATCTAAGCTAAAATTATGCAAAATAAACAATACCCAAAACAACAATTTAATTGATTATACTTTAGGATATTGGAGTGAGTATAATCAATCAGAAGATTTATTTTTACAAGATACTATTAATACAAGTAGCCTAATTTATTTGATAAATAACAATCCTTCGGTAAAAATAAATTATGAAGAGATTTTAAAATATAGATTGATTGATATTTTATTGGGCAACACCAATGTACATCCAAATAATTTTTGGTTTGTTAAAACTAATAATTTTGTTACTCCTTTAGTTTTTCCCAAACAAAGCGCATTCCCGTTATTTGGAGGATTATTTTATATCGGTGCAAAACTTCTTGTACCAAGTTTTATAAGTTTTAATGAGGATTATAAAAGTCCCGAAGCAACCACTTGGAAAAGCAGATATTTTGACCGCCGTTTTTTAACTCAACTTAATTGGAATAAATGGGAACAAGTAATTAACGTTATTCAACAAAAATTAAACGATTCTTTAATTACTGCTTCGGTTAAACAAGACGATATTTTTTTGGATGATGAAACAAAACAATTTTTAATTAATGGGTTAATTAAACGAAAAAATGAACTAAAAGATTTTTCATTTTCTTATTACAAATTAATTAATAAATATGCCGAAATATATTGCACTACAAATAAAGACAGTGTAATTATTACAAGAAACGCAAATAATACGACTAAAGTATATATTAAATCGCAAAATAATAATTCTTTTTATAAATATTTTGAAAGAGTATTTGATAACAATATAACTTCCGAAATAAGAGTCTTTTTAGATAAAGGAGATGATTATTGTTTAATAAACGGAAAAGCAAGTAGTTCGCCTATAATAAAAGTAAACGGAGAGGAAGGAAAAGATACATTAATTGATAATTCGTATGTTGACGGTTATTTATTCTCGTTCTTGCCAATTAAACAAAGTGACTATAATACTTATTTTTTTGACGAAGATGTTGATACCGAGATTATAGAAGGAGACGGTACTGTTAGTAATTACAAATTTTTTAAAGACTATGTTACTTATAATGAAAAATATGATACGGAATTAAAAGACTACGGTCATAATTGGTCTTTCTATCCTATTTTGGAACTGAACACGGATGAAGGATTAATTACCGGCGGGGGACCTGAATTAACAAAATTTAATTACGGTTTATTGCCTTATGCTTATTTTATGCGTTTAACAGGTTCGTATGCTACTCAACCTAAAAGTTATAAAATATCTTTTTTAGGAGATTTTAAAGATGTTATTCTTAATAGTTCTTTATTGATTAATATAACAAAAGCCGAACTTAGTTTTGATAGATACTACGGTTACGGAAATGAGACCGAGTTTAATTACGAAAAAGATAAAGCCGGTTATTATAAATCCGTTTATGAACTTTTTACAGTTTCGTTAGGAATAAAAAAGAATTTAACTAAAAATACAGCAATTAAATTTTCAATTTTATACGATTACGGCGATATAAAATTAAACAACCTTAACTTATTGAACGACTTTAAATATAATAAATACGGAATAGGCTCGCTATGGTTAATGGGAGGCGAGCTTTGTGTTAATTACGATAGCCGTGATAATATTGATAACACTCACAAAGGTTTATTTGCACAAATAAAAGCTATTTATTACCCTACAATATTTAAGAAATTAGAATTCCCGTTTTCCAAATTTGATTTTGATATTAGATTTTTTAATAAAATTTCCGGTAAATATAACACTGTTATTGCCAATAAAATTGGTGGGGCTTTTCTTTTAGGTAAATACCCTTTTTTAAAAGGTGCTTTTATTGGTGGAAACGAAAGTTTAAGAGGTTACAATAAAAACCGATTTGCGGGAGATATTTCATTATTTTCGCAGAACGAAATTAGAACTCAAATATCTAACTTAGATATTTTTGTTAAAAGTAAAATCGGATTGTTGCTTTTAGGAGATATAGGCAGAGTATTTATTAATAATAAAAAATCTTTTAAATGGCATCCTTCCGCAGGTTTTGGAACTTGGATAGATTTTAGCGATAGATTATTTACAGTTGTTGCCACACTTGCTTTAAGTAAAGAAAAACCCGAACTATTTTTTGGAACAAACTTCAGTTTTTAATATGAAAAAATTAATTTGTATTTTTTTATTTAGCGGAATTATTTTAGCACAAAATTATACCGATACTACAAAGTATAAATTAGTTATACCGGCTATTGAGTATAAATCAGGGTATTTCTATCAAGTTTTATTCGGTAAACATTGGCGTGATTTATGGACAACCCCGGTATATGCCGAAATTTTAAATTTAGATACTTTTGCCGGGGGTATTACCCCAATTGAAAAAGGAGGCGGTTTTCAAACAAAATCACTTCGATTTTCGGCAAAAGACGGAAACATCTATAAATTTAGAAGCGTTAGAAAAGACCCTGCAAAAGTTTTACCGGAAGAACTTCAAGAAACCGTTGTTGCCGATATTATGTTCGATCAAATCAGTTCTTCCAATCCATTTGGTGCTTTAACTGTTGTACCCATATTAAATGCCTTAAATATTCCTCAAGCAACACCAAAAATTGTTTGGTTACCCGATTCTGAAAAACTTAAAGAGTTTAGAGAAGAATTTAAAAACTTACTTGGTTTAATAGAAATTCACCCCAATGAAAACGAAAACGATACAGCTTTGTTTTTGGGTGCGGATAAAATTCTTTCTACCTATAAACTATTAGATAGACTTGAAGAAAAAAGAGATGAACGAGTTGATTCCAAAGTTTATCTTAAAGCCAGATTAATAGACGCTTTTTTAGGTGATTGGGATAGACATACAGACCAATGGAGATGGGCAAGAATAAACAAAAATAACCAAAAACTTTGGTTACCTATCCCTAGAGATAGAGACCAAGTTTATTCCTTATTTGACGGATTGTTTCCTAATATTGCCGCAATGTATGTTAAACAACTTAACAGTTTTGGTTCTTCGTTTCCAAGTCCCGAATATTTATCTTGGAGCGGCAGAGCTTTGGACGATAGATTTTTACCTGAACTTAACAAAAAACAATGGGATAGTGTTACAACTTATGTTGTTAATACTTTAAAGGATTCGTTAATAGAATACTCGGTTTCGTTATTGCCAAAAAGCAATTATGATAT
>DAINPX010000042.1:0-13231 GCA_036743235.1 Melioribacteraceae bacterium | reverse complement strand
CCCCTTATTATTCCCCTTGTAAACCGGATATATCTTGCTTTTTTATAACAAGTTAAAGCGTTTAAGTTGATAATGTTTTTAATTAATTTAACATTAATTATTACTTTGTTTTAGGTTAAAAAATTAATTATTCCCGCCGGAAATAAATTGTTGACAAATAGTAGTTATCCACAAGTTATCCACAAGCTAATTGATTAATTTCCATTATTAAATATCGGAAAGATCGGTAAATACTTGTTTCGAAGCAGTCGGATAGAATATTAGATAATTTAGTTTAATTTAATGATAAACTTGTTTATATAATTAATAAGCAAAGCGAAATATTTCTCAAACTCTTCAGGTTTTTCAGCTCTTTTATGGCATTCATTTAGCCTTTTCATAAACTTTTTGTTACTTTCTACCTTCTCCCAATTTATTACCAAATTGAATTTACTCAAATATAAAGTTACTATTAGTCTTCCGATTCTTCCATTCGCATCATAAAAAGGATGAGCATATACAAAATTTTGATAAAATCTCATACTGTTTTCAACCGGAAAAGTAGTCTTTTCTTTAAGATGGGAACATGCATTTATCACACATTCATCAATTTTATCGGGATCTACCCCATTAAATTTCAATTTTCCGTTTTTATTACCTCCAAATCCAACAAATCCATTATTTTTATCATTCTTGTTTCGAAATTTTCCTGCGTTAGAAAGTATATCATAAAACAAAATGGCATGAATCACTTGAATTAAATAATAAAAGATAGTGGGAAATTTTACTCTAATCACTTCCTTCTTATTTTTTGCTTTATTCAATTTATTTTTAATATTTTCGATAATATCTTGCATCAAAAAGTCTAAATTTCGGAATGATAATGCATGATATCTATTAAAAATTTTATTAAATGCTTCTTGAGGCGAAATACTGTTTGATGTAGGGAAATCGCTAATTAACTCTGCTAAATAACTTATTTCTTCATTTTTCTTCAAAGATATTACTACTCATTTCAATAAAAGAATTATTAAAAGCTTGCAAAAGAGTATTTTTATAAAGCTCTTGTTCATCATGCATTATTCTCAAATATTCATTAAACGAACTAAAAACTCTTCCTGATATTTTATCTTCTTTGGCAAAATCCAATTCAAAAGAATAATCTAAATTGGTTTTTAAAGGATAAAACGGATTATCTTTTTTATACGGGAAATTCCTCGCAAAATCTTTTTTTGAATAGTATTCTTTAATTAATCTTTCATCAATCAATTGATTATCAATCGTTTTTGACCAAGGGTCTTCTTGATGTGTCATTGCCGATAGAGTAAAAGCATCAAAATATATGTAATTTAGAATTATAAAATCAATAAAATCCCTATTTGAGAAGATTTTAATATCTTGTATATCATTTTTTGTTACTTTTATAACACTTTTACCATAAGATTTAAAATTATTATATACTTCTTTATTTACCGGTCCAAAATCCCACTTGTAAAATCTAATATCTCCCAAATCTATTTTTGCTATAATACTCCATGACTTAACATAATAAATAAGTTTCTGTAACTTAAGTGGAGTGATTTTTTCAGTAGAAAATCTATCCAAAATATAATAAGCTAAATTTATTGATTCCATTATAAACAATAATATTTAATAATTTGAATATACTTAATTTTAATACAAAACTCAAAAAGAATTGTTTCATTATTCATTAATTGATTGGCAAAATAATAATTTGTTATTTTACGGTTATACCAAATTTTAAAGTTTTTAATTTATATTTGAGTTAATATTTATATAATAAAAGTATTTATTTACCGTAAAAAATGCAAACCTATTGATTAAAATATCCAATAGGTTGCCTAAAAAATTCAATCTATACCATAAAAGTATCAATTGTAAAGAACGGATTACCATAAAGCTTTTAAGTCTGCTAAATTTAATTCGGTAATATCAATTTTGTTAACAGATTATTACAGTTTTCTTACTCAATCTTTCCTTTAATAAGTTCTTGTTTAATTCGATCTGCATCGGCAATATCACCTAATATTTCTAATATGCCTTGCGAAGTAACGCCTATACATCTGTTAATTTGTTCGTCAAACAAAAAGTCGCCTGCCAAGCTTTCAATATTTCCGTCAAAGGCAATACCAACAACTTCCCCGTTTGTATTAATTATTGGGCTTCCGCTGCTTCCTCCGGTAATATCGCTTGTTAATGCAAAGTTATACGGCGTACTCAAATCTAAATCTTTACCCGGTTTTGCCCAACGTTGCGGCAAATCCCACGGATATTTTTTATTAAAAGAATAATATCTATCATACATTCCGTAAAATGTTGTAATTGGCGGGGCTATTGTACCGTTATATTCATAACCTTTAACAATTCCGTCCGAAATACGTAATGTAAAGGTTGCATCCGGCGGAACTTTGCTTCCGTAAACCGAATATATAACCTCTCCTAAACGATTTTCCAACTCGGCTTGAGCACTGCTTATCTCTTCAGATCTATTTTGATATTCTTCCAATTTTTTGCGTGTATTAAAAACAAAATTAATAACCGGGTCTTTACTATTATAAACAGAGTTCAACCCTTCGTAAAATAGTTTTTTAACTTTTGCTTTATCGCTTAAAATTGATATTTTTAAAAGATTTTTTGCTGCTTCTTCACCGGATTTATTATCTAAAAGTAATTTTACGTATTGGTTATTTGAACCCAAATTTAATTCAATTAAATTTAGTAAAATAGCAAGTTTTTTAAGTTCTGCGGTCTCGTCGTAATTATGTTTGGGTTTTTCCTTTCCAAATCTATTTTTACTGTTATTAAACGCATCTTCAATTTTTTCATCAATATATTTTTTCAAACTGTCTGTTAAACTGTTATAGTTTTTACTTTTTAGGTTTTCTGCAAGCGTGTATAGTTTTACTGCAGTATTAAATAAGTTAACGCTTAAACCTCTATAACTAACCGTATATCCTGCTTTTATATTTCCAAAAGAGCTCAATTCGTCTTGTAAGTCTTTAATTCCATTCCAAATATGACTATATTTTTCTTTTAGTTTTACATCATTAAAAACAATGTTTTTTAACTCATCTTCAAACATTTGTTTTCTTTTTATTAAATAAGGATTAATTACAGCTTTATATTCGCCAATGGTAACTTTTGCAGTATTGGATATTGCACCCATTTCCGCAATTAATTCTTCGGCATGTTCAGGATACATTTCTATCATATCGTAGTACATTTTCATTAATTGTTCAAAAATGTATGCACTATTGCGTGAATCTACCTGCCCCATGTATTTTAACTGTTCAACCGTTTTAAGTCGCTGCGTTTTACCCGGGTTACCCACAACAAATAATAATTCATCGGGTTTGGGTCCAATTGTACTCCATTTAAAATAATTTTCAATCTTTGCAGGTTGTCCGTTTTCGTCATAAGCCCTTAAAAATGCAAAATCTGCATTATATCTTGGATAAGTAAAATTATCGGGGTCGCCACCGTACAAACCTACCGCAGACTCGTTAAAATAAACAGCTCTAATATCATTATACCTTTTATAACCGTAAACAGAATATTTGCTTCCGTTATAAAAAGGAACGATAACGCAGTTTAAACCCGTACTTTCGTCATATTCCTTTTTAATTTCAATTAATATATCTGCTTTAGATTTATCTTTGTTGTTATTTAGTTTACTAAATACTTCTTCCGAAATATCATTCATTAAAACCAAATTATCAACAAATAAACCTTGCACTTTTCTTTCATCTTGCAAAGTATTTGCGTAAAACCCGTTTTTATCAATATTTTCACCTTCTTTATTAATTCTATCGGTAATAAAATCAATACAATGGTGATTTGTCATAATAAGCCCGTTTTCGGATACAAAAGATGATGAACACCAAGAAGAAAATTTTATTGCAGAAAGTTTTACTTTTTCAATCCATTCATCCGTTGCATTAAATCCATACCGCTCTTTTAAATATTGTTTAGGAAACTCGTCAAATGTCCAACTTTTTCCCATGTCATATTTACCCACCGATGTAGTATCAAAAAAATAATTTTGAGCATTAACCGAATTTATATTCAGTAAAATTAATGAGATTAGTAAAAATAATATCTTATAGATTTTCATAACTACCCATAAATAATTAAAATAAAACAGCATTTAATTTAATTAAATTATGAAAAACTATCCAGTAATAAAACTATACCCTAATATAATTTATTTAAAATATAGCATTACATAAATAACTGTGGAAAAGAATAAGATATAATTCTTTTTTCATCTTCTGAAGTACCCTTACACTTAGAACACAATTTTACGGTGTATAATACCGGAATTTCGTAATTATCAGGAGTGATTAAGTGAACTATAGATTGACAGTTCTCGCATTGAACTATATGATGAGTATCTGATTTAGATTTACATGAAGGACATAACAATCCTGTTTCGCCAATAATTTCGCGAGGGTCAAACTCAAATATTACGTTACATTCTAAGTTATTACATTGTGCAAATCGTTTGGAATTAGTATATTTAATATTAATATAAACCTCAAAAATTTTTTTTGTAAAAATAAATTACTATTTTTAAATATGCTATGTAAAAATTTATACTATACTTTTAATTTGCACTTAATAAAAACAAATAAACGGAGTAAAATTTATGGACAGAATTCCCGGCTTTAAAGCGTACGACATTCGCGGGAAAGTGCCCGGAGAACTGAACAATGAATTAGCCTATAAAGTTGGTAGAGCTATTTCGAAATATTTAGAGCCTAAATCGGTTGTTATAGGAAGAGACGTAAGAAAATCTTCGCCCGAATTAGCAGAGCATTTAGCCAAAGGATTTACCGATTGCGGAGTAGATGTTTACGACTTAGAAGTATGCGGTACGGAAATGATTTATTTCGGTACTCCCTTTTTAGATGCAGACTGCGGTGTAATGATTACTGCAAGTCATAATCCGCCGGAATATAACGGTTTAAAATTTGTAAAAAAAGGCTCCGTTCCTATGGGATACGAAAGCGGGTTGGCAGATATTGAGCAAATGATATTAAACAACAACTTTGCCTCAATTTCCGAAAATAAAGGTAAAGTTATTATTAAAGATATAATGAAAGAGTTTATAGATAGAATTAATACGTTTTACGATAGGAATAGGATCAAACCTTTTAAAGTAGTAGTTAATGCCGGTAATGGATGCATTGGACCGGCTTTGGATGCACTTGAGCCTTATTTGCCTATTAAAATGATAAAAGTTTTTCACGAGCCGAATAGCGATTTTCCTAACGGCGTTCCAAATCCCCTATTACCCGAAAACAGACAACCGACTATTGATGCAATTAATAAGTACGAGGCTGATTTAGCTGTTGCTTGGGACGGTGATTACGATAGATGTTTCTTTTTTGACGAAAAAGGTAATTTTATAGAAGGTTATTATATAGTTGCATTACTTGCAAAATCAATTTTAAAAAAGTTTCCGGGTGAAAAAATTGTTCACGACCCACGTTTAACTTGGAATACGATTGACGAAGTTAATCGTGCACACGGTGTTGCCGTTGTTTCTAAAAGCGGGCATGCTTTTATTAAACAAAAAATGCGTGAGGTAAACGCTATTTACGGCGGTGAAATGTCTGCTCATCATTATTTCCGTGAAAACTATTATTCAGATAGCGGACTTATTCCTTTTGTATTAGTTTTACAACTAATGAGCGATGAAAATAAATCGTTATATGAATTAGTTAACGAGATGATTGCGGCTTATCCTTGTTCCGGCGAAATTAATTCAACAGTATCGGATTCCGCTTCAAAACTTGCGATAATTAAAGAAAAATACTCGGATGGAATAATTGACGAGCTGGACGGCATTAGCGTTGAATATGATACTTGGAGATTTAACGTACGTACAAGCAATACCGAACCTTTAATTCGCTTAAATGTGGAATCTAAAGGTGATGCTATTTTAATGCGTCAAAAAACCGAAGAATTGCTTAATATTATTCGTAGTTAAACGGAACATTTAATTATTATATTCGTCTAATATTAAAATAATTATAGGGAGTAAAAAAAATATGGCAACCGAAAAAGATAAGCCGATTGATGTTGATAAATTATTAAAAAACAAACTTAAAAGCCTTAGCGTTTCCGATCTGGAAAACGGTATTGCCAAAGTTGTTACGGAACTTGTTGGAGAAGATTATAAATGTACTATAGGTGAGGTTAAATATACCTTATTTAGCGGTGCTGATTTTCATGTTAAAATTGAATTAACTTATAACCCACAAGAATAATAAGTATATATTTTTTTAGGGGAAGTAAAAATGTTATTAATTGAACATTTACTTCCCTTTTTTTATTTCCTCGGAAAAGAAATATGCATATTCTCTGTCTTGTTCTTTTACATGTTTTAGAAGCCAGTTTTCAAGAATATTAAAAATATTCTCTAAAACATCATTTTCGCCCGATTTTAGCTTCTCTAAAATATTTATTACTTGTCTTATTAATACCTGATGCTGTGCTTTGTGTTCAATTATTTTGTTGTAATTATTTTTTAACATATGCTCTTCTTCGTATGCAAAGTGAGTTTTTGTATAATCAATAAGTTTGACTAATATTTCTTTAAGTCTTTCGGGATGATTTTTATTTTTAGCGTATGCAGTCAAGTTAATTATTTCAACCAATCCTTTATGCTGGTCATCAATTTCTTTAATATTTGTATTTAAACTTGGTTGCCACTGAATAAAATGTACCATATTTATTCCCTAAAATAAAGTTTATTGAGAAATCTTTTTTATGATTAATAATAATTTACTAAATTATAACCAATAAATCGATTAAATTTGCAAAAAATTAAATTTTATGTTCAGATATTCTCAATATAGGCGATTAAGTATCTTTCTGTTAGGGTTTAGTACATTACTATTCTTCTTTTTATGTATTATTCTTTTTAACATGTTTTATAACGATCAGAAAGAAAACATGCTAAAAGATACCGAACTTAAATTAGACTTAATCTCTTCTCAGGCAAAAGTAAATATTAAAAACACCTTTGATAATTTTATTTACATTTTGGAACAGATGGCAAAAAATCCTGATATTGTGAATAATACAAATTTGGGCAAAGATAACTTGGCTTTTACTTTTAATAATTATTTTTCATATCTTAAAGCTATTACCCGTGTTGATATTAACGGTAAAATAATTTATACTTATCCCGAAAACCCAAAAGTAATAGGAAACGACATATCAAAACAAAAACATATTTACAAACTGCTTATTACCCATAAACCGGTTATAAGCGAAGTGTTTTGGGCAGTTCAAGGTTATCATGCAGTGGCAATTCATGTTCCCGTATTTAAGAATAACGAATTTTTTGGAAGTATTGCTTTTGTTTTGGACTTTACAAAACTTTCGCAAAAATTTTTGGGTGATATTAATATCGGATATGGAAACAAACCTTTATTATTAAGTAAAGAAGGAATTGTATTATTTAGTAAAAATAAAGATACTGTCGGAAAAAAAATTTTAGAAGATACTTTAACATCACAAAGTGAAAGATCTTTATACTCTTCAATGATTAACGGTAAAACAGGGTTTACCATAATTTCTAAAAATATTAATGAAAACCATTTAATATATTTTTCTTCCTATAAAAAGGTTGAATTAGGCGATACATATTGGTCAATTGCAGTATTTGTAAGCGAAAACGAAGTACTGGAAAACTTCAGTTCATTTAAAGACAAACTATTAATTATTTTTATTATTTTATTTTTAGGTGGTATTTCTTTTGTGTTTTTTATTACAAAAGCCTGGGGTATTATTAGTAAAGATAATGCGGTTAAAGATTACCTTTCCAAAATTGAAGAAAGTGAAAAAAGGTATAAAATTTTATTTGAAGATAATCATACAATTAAACTTTTAACCGACCCGGAAACTTTAAATATTATTGCTGCCAACGGTGCTGCACAAAAATTTTACGGTTATACAAAAGAAGAATTTTTAGAACTAAAACTTTCGGATATTAACTTAAATCCGCCTGAAAAAGTAGCTTCGGATATTCAAAACACAGAACGAAATACATCGGCTTTTTACGAATATAAACATGTACTTAAAGACGGTACCATTAAAGATGTTGAAATTTATGCCGGACTTATCGAATTTGATAATAAAAAGTATATCTACTCCAACATTCATGATGCAACCGAGAGGAAAAAAGTTGCAGAAGACTTACTGCGTTCCAAAGAGGCTGCAGAAAAAGCTAATAAATTAAAAGACGCTTTTATTGCCAATATTAGCCACGAAATAAGAACACCTTTAAACGGTATTTTAGGCATGACAAGTTTACTTCGTGAATCACTAAGGCAGTATGTTGGTGAAGAGGAAAAAGACTTTTTTAACGGAATAGACAGAAGCAGCAAAAGAATAATTAGAACAATTGATATGATTGTTAATTATTCTCGGTTTCAAGTAGGAGACTTTCCTTATTCACCCAAAATTTATAACATGGATAAGTTGTTAAATGATTTGGTAAAAGAGTTTAACAGCACTTTTGAAGCAAAAAACATTCCTTTAGAGTTTAGCAATAAACTTGGCAAAATACAAATGCTTGTTGATGAATACAGTATTATTCAAGCTATTGGTAACTTGCTTGATAATGCTGTAAAATTTACTTATGCCGGATCGGTAAAACTTATGCTTTATAAAGATATTAACAATTTTGTTTGTATTGATATTAAAGATACCGGAGTTGGCATTTCTGAAGAATATCTATCTAATTTATTCAAACCTTTTAGCCAAGAAGAAATCGGTTACAATCGTTCTTACGAAGGTATTGGACTTGGTCTATCTTTAGTTAAAAAGTACTTGGATTTGAATAAATGCCAAATAACCGTTCAATCCGAAAAAGATAAAGGAACTACTTTTACCATTATATTTCCTAAAGTTGATGACGAAAAAGAAAACTTAAAATAAAACATTTTACAACCTCTTTTTACAAAATTAGTATAAATAAAATTCATTATAATTAATTTTATTTTTGTGCCACATCTCTTATACACTTTTTAATTGGCTAAAATTACAAAAAAACGTAAATTTACAATACATAACTAAATACACGAGGATTATATGACCATTTTCCGTTTTTTTTTATTATTTGTTTTTGTTACGTTTATAACTAATATTTTCGGAGAAGCTATGCCGTTTTCTGTTATTCCGACACCGCAAAAAGTTGAATTAAGTACAGGGATTTTTACAATAAATAAAGCCACTGTAATTTTAAAAGGAAATGACTCCGAAAAACTTAATTATTCGTTTAATAAGCTTAAAAGTTGTTTATTACAATATAAAATTTCACCCGAAGTTGTTTATGGCAGTGAAGCCGAAATTAAGCTTATTATTGTTGATAAAAACGAAATTTTTAACGTGCCGGAAAAATTTATTAACCAAGCCTATACTTTAGAAATAAACAATAAAGGAATTACTATTAAATCTACTTCTTATCGGGGAATTTTTTATGGTATTATGACTTTAATACAACTAATTGAAAGAAGTGATAATAAACTTAACTGCTGTAAAATAACCGATTATCCTAATATGCTTATTCGCGGTATTTCGGATGATATAAGTCGAGGTCAAGTTTCTACTTTAGATAATTTTAAAAAGATCATTGAAAACATTGCCCGTTACAAAATGAATACCTATATGCCGTATATTGAAGATGTTATTGAACTGGAAGGCTACCCGACAATTGGCGTTAACAGAGGTTCGTTAACAAAAAAAGAAATTAAAGAGCTTCATAAATTTGCTAATGAAAACTTTATAGAAATTATTCCGATATTTCAAACTTTGGGGCATTATGAAAATATATTAACGCAACCCGAATTTGTTAAATATGCCGAGTTCCCCGGTGCTGCTTCTTTAGATGTAAGTAACCCGCAAATTTATCCGTTTTTAGAATCCATGCTTAAACAAGTATTTGAATTATTCCCTTCCGAGTATATTAATATAGGTGCAGACGAAAGTTATGATGTAGGGTTGGGAAATAGTAAACCTTTGGCAGAAAAAAGCAGCTTGGCAGAAATTCACTTACAACATTACTTAAAAGTATATGATATTTGCAAAAAGCAGAACAAAAAAGTAATGATGTATAGCGATATTTTATTAAATCATCCGGAAATAATTGAAAGACTTCCCAAAGATATTATTCCTGTTGATTGGCATTATAGACCCGAACGTGATTATAAATCGACTGTAAGATTTAATAAAGTCGGCTTAAATTATATTGTTTCACCTACTGTTTGGAATTTTGTTACTGCTTTTCCAATTAATTATAACGCCTTCCCAAATATAAAAAATATTACCGTTTCGGGAATAAAGAATAATTCAATTGGAATGATTAACAGTAATTGGGGTGATTACGGAGCAGAAACATTTAAAGAATTAATTTACCTTGGTTATGCTTATTCCGCAGCTTGCTCTTGGAATATTAACGACCCCGAATTAGATTCGTTTTCGTTAAAATATTTTACCGATTTTTTTAATAATGATAACTCAGGCATTTCCGAAGTATATCATATTTTAAGTGAACAATTAAACACCATTGTTTGGCACGAAATGTGGCGTCATCCTGCATTACCCGTAAGAACTCCGGGATGGTACGAAAGCAATATATCGCGCTTAACAAAAAATGCCTGGATAAACAATAGTATTCCTATTTTAAACAATTTATTAAATAGTGCCGAAACAAAAGTTAAAAGGAATAATGATCATTTGAAAGTTTTACGTTTTATGGTAAATTTAACAAAATATTTTGCGTTAAAAACCGAAACTACCGATGAAATAAATTTATTAATTAACGGTAAATCTAATGATAAAGAAAATTGTATTAAATTAATTGATTTGAACTTAACCGAATTGAAAAAATTACAAAATGAATACAAAGATATTTGGATTAGTTATTATAAACCCGATAATTTAAATATGATTATGGATAAATTTGATTTTCTTACAGCTTTTTTTGAAGAAACAAAATTAAACATAAATAATAACACATTGGTTATCCCCGTAATTCCTTCTAAATGGATTTATTACTCAACATCCAAAGATAGTTTGCAAAATAAAGTTACTTTTACTAAAGAGTTTGATATTAATGATGATATTACTTCGGCTAAAATGCAATTATTGGGGGATTCATACGTTAAATTAAAAATAAACGGAAATTTTATAGGTCAAATATATGCTAGAAGGTCTTTATCGTTAATTGTTGATTATAGAAGAATATTATATACCGATATTACAAAATATCTTAAAACAGGGAAAAATATAATTGAAGTTGAAACGGAAAATTTTAATAAAGAACCGAATGCCGGATTAAATTTTATTGCCGAAATTAAAACCAAATCGGGTATAAATACTTTAATAAGCGATGAAAGTTGGGTTGCTAAACCGATAGAAAGCAAGATGAGTTCTAAAAATTCAGTTTGCAAAGAATACCCTTATACGGTTGTAGCCCCTAATTTTAATACGGATAGGACGAGTAAAATTGAAAGATAAGTTATCCAAAAATAAAGCGGTATTATTTGGATTAATTCCGGCTATAATATTAATACTATATGGTTTTGAATTGCTGCAGTGGATATTAATTAACTTTTCTGTTAAAAGTTATTCTTTTCAATTTTACGGAATTTGGTTAAATGTTAATTTATCGGAAGTTAATTCAAACCCGTATTCACTAATCCCAATTTCAATTTTTCCGGTAATAATTGCTATTATTATTTTGGAATTAAGTTCAATACAAAAACTTACCGAAAAATTTAATTCTATTTCGGTTTTGGTATTTCAACTACTATTATTAACATATTTATTATTAAAAGTAATTGTAAGTGCTATTTTACCTTTAATTTACAATAGCTATATAAATGATATATCTATTGTATTAAAATACTATGAATATACTAATTCACTAAAATATATAAATGTTCTTTTTGTAGTTTTTGCTTTTATTATTTACTTTAATAGATTTACTGCAAAAATAACAAAAAAATTAAATGATAATAAACGAGGTTTGGATGGAAAAACTAAATAATAAAACCGTTTTTATTACAGGTGCTACTTCGGGAATTGGCGAATCTTGTGCTTATACTTTTGCTTCCGAGGGCTGTAATTTAATATTATGTGCTCGCCGATACGAGTTATTAAAAGAAATTGAAGCCGATTTAATAAAAAAATATAACATTAAAGTTTTTAGCTTTAAATTGGATGTGAGAAACCATGATGAAGTTATAAAATCGATTGCGGATTTACCCGAAGAGTGGCAAAAAATCGACATTTTAATTAATAACGCCGGCTTAGGAAGAAATTTTAGCCCATTGTATATGGATAACACGGACGGTTGGGAAGAAATGATTGATACCAATGTAAAAGGTTTGTTATATATAACCAAAGAAGTAATTCCATTGATGATAAAACACGGAAGCGGACATATAATAAATTTGGGTAGTATTGCAGGACATGAAGCATATCCTAATGGAGCAGTTTATTGTAGTACAAAATTTGCGGTTTCGGCTATTACAAAAGCTATTCGTGCGGAATTGGTGGACAAGAACATCAGAGTTAGTACCGTTGACCCAGGTGCCGTAGAAACAAACTTTAGTAATATTCGGTTTTACGGTGATAAACAAAAAGCAAAAAATGTTTACCGTGGTATAGACCCGTTAACGGGTGATGATATTGCAGAAGCAGTTTTATTTTGTGCAACACGTCCGGCACGAGTAAATATTAACGAAATGATTATTATGCCAAGTGTTCAGGCAAGTTCTACTGTTATTTATAGACGACCGGAATAATACTTAATACAGCTTTTTTACTTTTATAAAAAACAAACGGGGTTTTCGCCCCGTTTTTTTTAATAATATTAATACCCGTTTATAATTCAAAAACAAAAAACATTTTAAACCCGGTATTAGATAAATCTATTTTATCGTTTATTTTAAGCGGACTTGGGGATTCAAAAGTATAAGAGTAATCCGGTTTATGATACGTGTAAGTAAATTCGGTAATTACCTGAAATTTTGAACGAGGCATAAAATTAACACCTATTTTTGCATTGTAACCAACTGCATTATCAATATTTACGCCATAAACATACCCGCCGTTAACCACTTGTGCATTATGAACGGATTTATAAGTTGAAGTATAATAACCAAGCCCAAACCCTAAATAAGGTTCAATATTTTCAATTTCGTTAAAG